>PNKF01000050.1 GCA_013822285.1 Gemmatimonas sp. | reverse complement strand
GGTGAACGTCAATGAAGGCAGCGTCAGCATCGAGCTGAACTTCGCCTACGGCACCAACGTCGACATCGCGCTGCAGAACGCCGCGACGGCGGTCGAGCGCGTGCGCTCGCGCCTGCCGGAGGAGGCCTCGGCGCCGACGGTGAGCAAGAGCGACCCGTCGCAGCAGCAGATCTTCCAGATCGCCTTCTCCTCCACCGAGCGCGACCTCGTGTCGCTGCGCCAGTGGATCGACCAGCGCCTGCGTCCGCAGTTGCTCGGCATCGAAGGCGTCGGCAGCGTCGATCTCTCGGGTGGTCTCGTGCGCGAGATCCAGGTCGAACTGGATCCCGAGCGCCTGCGCGCCCACGGCCTCGCCGTGAACGACGTGCTGAGCTCACTGTCCGGCGAGAACCAGAACATCGCGGGTGGCCGCGTCATCGCCCCCGATCGTGAGATCGTGAGCCGCACGACGGGTCGCTTCACCTCGGTGGATCAGATCCGCAGCGTCCTGCTCACGGGCAGCGGCGGCACGCGCGTGCCCCTGAGCGAAGTGGCCATCGTGCGCGACACCGCGCAGGACCAGCGCTTCTGGGCGCGGTTGAATGGCCAGCCGGCCGTGCGCATCGGCATCCAGAAGCAGCCCGAAGCCAACACGGTCGCGGTGGTCGACGCCGTGCGTGAGCAGATGGCACGCCTCGAGTCGTCGTTGTTCATCCCGCGCGACATCAAGTATCAGGTCACCTACGACCAGTCAGGCTTCATCCGCGACGCGCTGAACTCCGTCACCAGCTCGGCGCTCACGGGTGCGTTCCTCGCGGCCATCGTCGTCCTCATCTTCCTGCGCTCCATCCGCAAGACCTTCATCATCGCGGTGTCGATCCCGCTGGCCATCATGGCCACCTTCGTGATGATGGGCGCCGGCGGCCTGACGCTGAACATCATGTCGCTGGGCGGCCTCGCGTTGGGAACAGGCCTGCTCCTCGACAACGCGATCGTGATGCTGGAGAACATCTATCGACGGCGCGAGCTCGAGGGCCTGGACGCCGAAGAAGGCGCGCACGTCGGCGCCGCGGAAGTCACCAGCGCGGTCGTCGCGTCGACGACGACGAACATCGCGTCGGTGGCGCCGTTCCTGCTCATCGTCGGCCTCGCGGCGCTGATCTTCCGCGAACTGATCCTGACCATCTCGTTCGCGATCATCGCGTCCCTGCCCCTCGCGCTGACGCTGGTGCCGATGCTCGCCGCACAGCTCGGCAAGGTGAGGTTCAAGAGCGGCCTCGAGAACAATCGCGCGCTGGTCGCCTTCGATGCCTGGTTCACGCGCATGGGCGAGAAGTACGAGAATGGCGCGACCTGGGTCGTCGGGCACAAGGCGATCGTGCTCGGCTCCGTGTTGCTGCTGGCCGGTGGCTTGTTCTATCGCGCGACGAAGATTCCCACGGAGTTCCTGCCGCAGGTCGATGACGGATCGGTGGGCGCCTTCGTGCGTCTCTCGCCCGGTGCGACGCCGGCGCAGACCGATCGCATCACGCGGGAAGTGGAAGGCATCGTCGAGAAGATGCCGCACGTGCAGGCGGTGTTCGCGACGGCGGGCGGCTTCCTCTTCGGCGGCGCCTCGTCCTCGAACGCGGGGCGCGGCTCGCTCGATATCCTGCTCACGCCGGTGTCGGAACGCAGCATGTCGGCCGACCAGTGGGTCCGGACGCTGCAGGACTCCATCAACGCCCGCGGCTTCGCCGGCGCACGCATCGGCGTGCGTCCGCCGCGCATCCGTGGCCTTCGCACCTCCTCATCGGGTGAAGCCGTCTCGGTCGCCGTCCTCGGCGATGACATCGCCACCTTGAACGAGATCTCGCTGGCCATCGTGCGGCGCGTCCAGGGCGTGCCCGGCCTCGAGAACTTCCAGAATCCACAGGATGAAGGCTCGCCACTGCTGTCGATCGAGCTCGACCGCGAGCGGGCCCGCGCCCGCGGCTTGAACGTGCAGCAGGTCGGCGCCACGGTGCGCACGGCGCTCGACGGCACGGTCGCGACGCGCTACGCCGAGGGCAACTTCGAATACGACGTGCGCGTGTTCTTCCCGCGTGGGCGCTTCCAGAGCACGGCCGACCTGCAGGACGTGCCGCTGGTGGCGACGCGAGGCGCCGCGCCCATCCGCCTCGGCGACGTGGCCGACGTACGCACGGTGCTCGGCCCCAACGGCATCACTCGCGTGAACCAGAGCCGTCAGATCCAGATCAACGGTGACGTCATCACCGAGGTCGCGACCGTCGGCGCCGTGACCGACTCGATCCGCGCGCGCTTGTCCGAGCTGGAGCTGCCGGACGGTTACGGCATCATCATCGGCGGCGAGCAAGAGGCGATCGACGAGAGCAACAAGCAGCTCGCGCTGGTCATCGCGCTGGCCATCTTCCTGGTCTTCGTCGTGCTCGCCGTGCAGTACGAGAGCGTGATCAACCCGATCGTCATCATCACGGCGGTGCCGTTGGCGATGATGGGGGTGATCGTGATCCTGCTGGCCACCGGAACGCCCTTCAGCGCGCCCGCCTTCCTCGGCATGATCATGCTCGCCGGCATCGTGGTGAACAACTCGATCCTGCTCGTGGAGTTCGCCGAGGGATTCGTCGAAGAGGGCCATTCGCGCCTGGAGTCGATCGTGAAGGCAGGGTCGGCGCGCCTCCGGCCGATCATGATGACGACGTTCACCTCGCTGGTCGGCACCCTGCCCCTGGCCCTCGGGCTCGGCGAGGGCGGCGAGCTCATGCGTCCGCTCGCGATCGCCGTGGTGGGCGGCCTCGTGATGTCCACCTTCCTCACGCTCTTCGTCGTGCCCTGCGCGTACCTGATCATCCATGGCATCGGCGACCGCGTGAAGGGCCTGCTCCTCGGCACCCCTGTAACGCAAACACCGGAGCGTCCCTTGGTGGACGCCCCGGTGGAGCCGCTCGGCCACTAAGCCGACCTAGGGTTTCTTGTCAGGCGTGCGGGGCTGGGCAGTTCGCCCAGTCCCGCTGCTGCTTTCGGTGCGTGGGCGCGACGCGCCGCTGTTGCCGCTTCCCGACGATGAGCCCGCGCTCGAACCCGCCTGCGCGTTGGTGCGCGCGGGCTCACGCACGGTCCGCGGAGTCGCCGGATCGCGAGGCGCGGCACCTCCCGTCGTGCCGGAGCTCGTGCCGCTTGGGGCGTAGCCACGTCCCTTCTCCACGCGGCCCAGCGGGATGCTCCGCGTGATGCTTCCACCGGTGACCGGCACCACCGCGACACCGCGAACGCCCCGGCGATCCCACCAGCCGAAACGGTTGTACCATGGCGACCACAGGGTCCAGCCGAATGGGGCCATGCCAAAGCCGCCGAAGCCCGCGAACGAGTTGCAACCGAAATTATTGAAGTGCCACGGCGTGCCGTAGAACGGATAGCCCCAGCTCGCCCAGTAGAGCTGCTCCGGGAACCACATCTGCGACCCAGACATCCAGCAGTTGCGACCGCCCATGGCGTCCCAAGCGGAACCCGCGAAGGCCTGCGGGCGCGTGCCGTCGTCCGCCGTGGCGGCGTGTACGTCGAAATGTTCGGGATTGCCCAGCATCACGGCCATATCCACCACGCCCGACGACGCGCCGCTGGCAACCAGACGTTGCAGCACCGGACGCGGCGCGCGGAACCCGGTCGTGTCGCGTGTGGCCTCGACCATCCAGGCCTCGACGACCACGGGATCGGTCTCGCGCAGGGCATCCTCGATCTGCGTGACGTCGAGCAGACGGATGGTCGCGAGACGCGCGCCACGCACGCGGAGCTGCGAGGCCTCGAGTTGCTCGCGCAGCGCGCTCGGCGCGCCCGCCAGCGGGACCGGCGCGAGACGCTCGGTCATCAATGCCTTTTGGTCGCCGACGATCACCGCGGTCACCCGCACCAACTCGCCGCGCGGCGCCAACGTCATCAGCGACGAGGTCTGCTGCCGCACGTTGCCGCAGGTGACCTCGCCCCGCGTGTAGATGCGGGCCGCGTCCGTGGACTGCTGCGTGACCTCGAAGCCTTCGCAGCCCTCGGCCTCGATGGGCACGCGCGCGTCGCTCACCGCGAGCCGCGTCTGCGCCACGATCGAATCCCCGAACATCACGCGGCGTTCGACGGCTCCGGCACTGCCCGGCACGGCGAGATAGCAGGTCTGCAGACGCCGATCGGGCGCATCGGTATTGACCCAGCATCCGAGGAACGCGTCCCAAACCGGTGCGGCAGAGCGCGCGGGAGCGGTGGCGTCGACCGACATCGCGGACTGGGCGGCCACGACGCCAGGCAGCAGCGCGAAAGCCAGCAGGGAGACGAGGCGCATGTGCATGTGGGGGTGCCTCCTCAGAAGACGCGCAGGGTGAGCCCGACGTTGGCGCTCAATCCAGACAGATCGAGGCGATCGAACCCCGTGAACGATGGATTGCCGTCTGCGCTGGCAAACAGATAGCGCGCCTCGCCGGTGATCGCGAGACTGGGAATCAGATTGATGGTGGTGCCCGCGCTGGCCTGGGCATACGCGGCGCGCCCCGCCGCGCGATAGCGATCGGTGAAGATGTCGAGCGTCGACTCGTCGACGAACTCACCCTGCTGGTCGAAGCTGTACGCCAAGCGGCCGAAGCCGATGCCGACGAAAGGGACGACGCCGTTGGGCACCCAGGCGCGCGTGCCGAGCATCTGTCCACGATCGCGGAGATGGTAGCGCAAGGAGGCGCCGAAGGGTCGACGGATCAGCCGCGTCGTCTGGCGAATCGGGAAACCGTCGGTGCCCACATAGTCGCGGGACTCCGAGCGCTGCCTCACGTCATTCACGGCGTACGAGATGACGAGGTCGGCGCGAGGCGAGATCCGGAAGGCGACGTCGCCCCCGCGCTCCTGCGCCCCGAAGTCGGAGCGGTCGAGCGTCAGCTCGTCGAAGGTGAAGGCCCAGATGTCGCCGCCGGCGACCGGCTGCGCAAACCCGCCGAAGAGCGTGAGCGTCACGGGCGGTTCACGGAAGGCGTAGCCGCGCGCCACCTCGCCTTGGGCGAGGAGCGGCGATCCGCACATGGCGGCGAGCATCAGTCCTGCGACGATCCGTCCACGTCCGCGCATGGGCCCTCCCGGAATGCGCCCCAACACCGCTTGTACCTCCCGTTCCTGCCGGAGGTTCCCCGCCCGAAACCTAGAACGAGACCAGGGTCTCGACGTGCACGCCCGCCAAGGCCTTTCGCCAGGGCAGGAACGACAGATCGATCACCACGCCGATGCCCGCGACGCCGGCGCCCAGCCGGTGCGCCAGTCGACGCGTCGCGGCGGCCGTTCCGCCCGTGGCCAGCACATCGTCCACGATAAGGACCAGCGACCGGGCGTCAATGGCGTCCGTGTGCACCTCAACGGCGTCCTCCCCGTACTCCAGTGCGTAGTGCTCGGTCACGTGAGCGCCGGGCAGCTTCCCAGGCTTCCGCACCGGCACCAGCGAGGCACCGAGATGCTGCGCGACCGGCGCGCCAAACAGGAAGCCACGGCTCTCGATGGCCAGCACATGCGTGATGCCCTTGCCCTTCCAAGGCGCGGCCAGCGCGGCGGTCACGTCCGCGAACAGCGCCGGGTCGTGGAGCACCGGTGTGATGTCCTTGAAGACGATGCCTGGCTTCGGGAAGTCCGGCACATCGCGAATGCTCGCCTTGAGGCGATCAGAGAGCGTGGTCATGTGGCGAATCCGTGTTGGCCAATCAATGGGACGAATCGCATGGCGTCGAGCGGCGTGCGCTCGAATCCGGTCGCGCTGCGTCGGATGCGCAGCAACTGCTGCGTGTCGCGGTCTCCGACGGGAATCAACAACTGCCCGCCCTCGGTGAGCTGGTCGAGCAAGGGCTGTGGCACGTCCGGCGATGCCGCGCCGACCAAGATGGCGTCGTAGGGCCCGTGTTCCGGCCAGCCGAGCGTACCGTCGCCGACGCGCTGGATCACGTGGTCGATGCCGCAACGGCGCAGCGCTTCGCGGGCCTGCTCCGCCAAGGGCGCGAGTCGCTCGATGCTGAACACATGCCGCGCCAGCTTCGTGAGCAAGGCGGTCTGGAAACCGGAGCCCGTCCCGATCTCGAGCACCCGTTCCGTGCCCTTGAGGTCGAGCAACTCGAGGTACTTCGCGTGCACCCAGGGCTGCGAGATCGTCTGGCCGTGACCGATGGGCAGCGGCGCGTCTTCATACGCGCGATGGCGAAGGCCGGTGGGGACGAACTCGTGCCGCGGCACGTCGTCGAAGCCCTTGAGCACCGTCAAGCTGCGAATGCCCTTCCGCTGCAGCTCCTCAATGAGCCGGCGACGGGCGCCGCCGAACTGCGGCGCTAGAGGGGCTGCCACCAGCGCTCCGCGTCCACGAGCCGATCCTTCGCGGTGAGGTCCAGGTGCAGCGGCGTCACCGAGATGTAGCCGTCTTTCACCGCACGGAAGTCGGAGTCGTCGCTGCCGCTCCAGGCCACCGACCCACCGCCGATCCAGAAGATGTCGCGTCCCCAGGGGTCCTTCATCGGCGTGAGCGAGTCACTGAACACGCGGCGCCCCAGGCGCGTCAGCCGCACGCCCTTGAGCTCCTTGGCGGGGATCGCCGGAATGTTCACGTTCAGCAGCGTGTCCGCCGGAAACTGCGGCAGGGTCACGAGATGCTTCAGCAAGCGCGAGAGCGCCTCGACGTGATCCTCGAGCAGCGTGTCGTCCGAGCGCAGCACGCGACCGGCGAAGCTCACCGCGATCGACGGCACGCCCAGCGCGAGGCCTTCCATGGCCGCGGCCACCGTGCCCGAGTACAGCACGTCCTCCCCCATGTTCGGGCCATGGTTGATGCCGCTGAAGACGAAGTCCGGACGCGCGGGCAGCAAGGCTTCGATGGCCAGCATCACGCAGTCGGTGGGCGTGCCGTCCACCTGCCAGCGCTGCGGACCCAGCTGGATGGGGCGCAGCGGATGATGCAGCGTCAGCGAGTGGCTGGTCGCGCTCTGTTCGCGGTCCGGGGCGACGACCCATACGTCGCCCAGCGGCCGCGCCGCCTTCTCCAGGGTCTCGAGCCCACGCGCGAGAATGCCATCGTCATTGCTCAGCAACAGCCGCATCAGTCCTTTCGCTCCAAGATGTCGAGGATCTCGCGCAGGTCCTTCTCGATCAGCACCACCGTCTCCGTGTCGAGCCCATGCCGGGCCGCCGGCTTCACGCCGCCGCTCTTCCGGTGCTCGTCGACCTTCTGCTTGGCGCCTTCGATCGTGTACTTCTCCGAGTACAGCAGGTGCTTCACCAGCATCACCAGCTCGACCTCGCGCCGGGTGTACACACGGTTGCCCGAGCGGTTCTTGGCCGGCGAGAGGAACTTGAACTGGCTCTCCCAATACCGCAGCACGTGCGGCTTGAGCTCGGTGAGCTCGCAGACGTCGCCGATCGAGAAGAACTCGCGGACCGGTTCGGCGCCAGAGGCCATCAGTCGCGCTCTCCCTTCAGATCGCGCGTCATCAGCTCGACCAGCGCCCAGCGCGCCGGCTGCCGCTCGAACAGCACCTTGTGCACCGCGTTCACGATCGGCATCTCGACGCCAAGCTTCTCCGCCAGGCGCTTCGCCGATTCCGTGGTCGTCACGCCCTCGGCGACGGTCTCGCGCCCCTGCAGCACCTCGCCGAGCACCGCCCCGCGGCCGATCTCCAGGCCGACGCTGCGATTGCGCGACAGCGAGCCCGTGCAGGTGAGCACGAGGTCGCCCATGCCGGCCAGGCCGGCGAAGGTCTGCGGGTCCGCGCCAAGCTTCACGCCAAGGCGCGTCATTTCGGCGAGTCCGCGCGTGATCAAGGCGGCGCGGGCGTTGAAGCCCAGCTGCAAGCCGTCGGCGATGCCGGTCGCGACCGCCATCACGTTCTTGAGCGCGCCGCCGAGCTCCACGCCGATCACATCCGACTGCGTGTACACGCGGAACGCCGAGGTGCTCAGCGCACGCTGCGTCAGCTGCGCGGCTTCGGCATCTTCCGAGGCGGCGACGATGGCCGTCGGCAAGTGATTGGCCACTTCCATCGCGAAGCTCGGACCGCTCAGCGCCACGATCGGATGCCCGGGAATCTCCTCGGCCACCACGTCGGTCATGAGCGAAAGCTTCTCGCGGTCGATCCCCTTGGTCGCCACGACCAACGGAATGCCGGCCGGCACATGCTTCGCGCAGCCAGCGGCGACCTGTCGCAGCACGTGCGACGGCGCGACGAACACCGCCAACTCGGCGCCGGCGAGCACCTGCTCTTCCAAGCCGGAGGCACGCAGGTCGGGATGCAGCGGCACACCCGCCAGGAAGCGCCGGTTCTCGGCGTGCGTGTTGATGGACTCGACGACGTCGGGCTCGAAGGCCCAGAGCATCACCTCGTGCTCGTTCTCGCTGAGCAGGTTGGCGAGCGCGGTGCCCCAAGCACCGGCGCCGATCACGGCGACTTTCATGCGACCTCCTTCTTCTTCCCGAAGGTCTTGGGCTCCGTGCCTGCACGGAGCCGTTGGATGTTCTTCGCATGCATGGCGATGACGGCGACGCCGACAAACGCTGCCATCACGATCAGCGGCGTGTTGCCTGCCGCGAAGATAGGCGTGGCGATCGCCAACGCCGCAGCGGCGACGATGCTCGCCAGCGAGACGTAGCCGCTGCCGGCCGCCACCACGATGAAGGCGATGAGCGCCACGCCGAGGGCTGCCGGCACCAAGGCGCCGAACACGCCGGCTGCCGTTGCGACGCCCTTGCCACCGCCCTTCCACAGCAGGAAGATCGGCTTCAGATGACCGAAGATGGCGGCGACGCCGAAGGCGATCGCCCACAGCGTGTACTCCTGACGCTCGAAGGCCCACACGCCTTCCACGCGATGCGGCAGCAGCAACACCGGCAGGTAGCCCTTGGCGGCGTCGAGCAGCAGCACGATCACGGCCGGCACCGCGCCGAGATTGCGATAGACGTTGGTCGCGCCGAGGTTGCCGGATCCGACCGTCCGGAGATCGACGCCCTTGAGCAGCCGTCCCGCGAGGTACGCCGTCGGGATCGAGCCGCTCGCGTAGGCGATGAGCAGCGCGACCCAACCGGGCATGCCGTGCGGGCCGAACTCACTCATTGCGGCCGCCCTTCTGCCGCATCAACACGCGCAGCGGATTGCCGAGGAAGCCCCAGCGCTCGCGGAAGCCGTTGTGCAGGTAGCGGATGTAGTGCTCCTGCACGAGCTCCGGGTGGTTGCCCAGCACGACGATGGCCGGCGGCGCGGTCTCCACCTGCGTGGCGAAGTTGAGCTTCACCTCATGGCCCGCCGCCTGCGGCGGCTGACGACGCGCGAGCAGCTCATGCAGCACGTCGTTCACTTCGCTGGTCGTGATGCGCTTGGCGCGCTCGGCTTCGACCTCGAGCAGGAGATCGAGCACCTTCGTCACGCGCTGGCCCGTCACCGCGCTGGTGAACAGGAACGGCACCCACTTCAGGTAGGGCGCCTTCTCCACGCATTCCTTCTCGAACTTCGCCGCGGTCTTGTCGTCCTTCTCCTTCAGGTCCCACTTGTTGACGACGATGATCATGCCGCGGCCCGATTCCCAAGCCATGGTGGCGATCTTGAGGTCCTGGTTATGCAGGCCCTCGACCGCGTCGATCATCAGGATGCAGATGTCGCTGCGCTCGATGGCGCGGCGCGTGCGCAACGAGGAGTAGAACTCCACGCCATCGTCGATGCGGCTCTGGCGACGGAGGCCGGCCGTGTCCACGAAGATGAACGGGCGCTGGTGATACGTGAACGGCGTGTCGATCGAGTCGCGCGTGGTGCCGGCGACATCGCTGACGACCAGCCGCTCCTCGCCGAGCAGGCGGTTGATGAACGAGCTCTTGCCGACGTTGGGGCGTCCGATGACGGCCACGCGCAGCACCTCCGGCCCCGGCTCCTCGGCGTGCTCCGGCAGCTTCTCGACGATGGTGTCGAGCAGGTCACCCGAGTTCTTGCCGTTCGCGGCGCTCACCGGCATGACATCGCCGGCCCCGAGGTTGAAGAACTCGAAGTAGTCCGAGGACTTCGGGTCGTCGACCTTGTTCGCGACGATCAACCACGGCTTCCGCGAGTTGCGCAGCATGTCGACGATGCGCGAGTCGCTGGGATGCAGGCCCGCCTTGGCATCCACCGTGAGCAGCATCAAGTCGGCTTCGGCGATCGCCTCCTTCACCTGGCGCTTGATGGCCACGTCCATCGGCAGGTCGGAGTCCTCGACCAGACCGCCGGTATCGACGAGCCAGAAGCTGCGGCCCTGCCACTCGCAGCGCGCGAAGTGGCGATCGCGCGTCGTGCCCGCCTCCTCGCTGACGATGGCTGAATCGTCGCCGATCAGGCGGTTGAACAGTGCGGACTTGCCCACGTTCGGGCGGCCGACCAACGCAACAACGGGGATACTGCTCATCAGACACTCACCGTCGATGCGCCTTCATGCTCCAGCACATCGATGAAATCGTAGGAAGGGTACACCGGCATCGGAAGCGATTCGCGCACGGCGACGAAGGATTCGTCGTCGAGGAAGATGCCGTCTTGATTGATCGTCTCGGCCGGGATCAGCGCGAGGTCCAGGTCCGTGCGGCCATCGAGCGCGCGGCGGATGTCGGCCCCGACCAAGAGGCCGGCGGTGGTGACGGTCGGCCCGAACAGCGAGTTCTCGGTCTCGATCATGTCGAACGTGGCGCCGGTGGCCTCACGCAACTGCGCGAGCAGCTCCGGCATGATGACCGGCGCCATCGCCTTGCCCGTCACGATGCCGATCTTCTTGCCGTCGAGACGGGGCAGCCGCGACAAGCCCCCGCGCACGCGGTCGCGCAGCGAGGTAATCGAGCCCACGCCGTTCTCGATCTGCGAGAAATCGCCGTAGTGCTCCGTGCCCGGCAGCTCGCGGCCCGCCAACAGGTAGAGCTCGTCGGAGCCGTACACCCAGCGCTCGCCGCGTTCGGCCATCGCCTTGTCCGCCCAGCGCTCGGCCGTCTCGAGAATGCGCGTCGCGTTCTCGACGTCCATCGACTTGCCGGTGTAGATGTGCGAGAACTGCGTCAGCCCCACCGGCACCAGGGCGACGGACAGACAGGCATCGCCGAAGGCGTAGAGATCGCGCAGCGACTGCTCGAGCACGTCGCCGTCGTTGAGGCCCGGCACGACGACCATCTGGCCATGGAACTGGATGCCGCCTGCGGTGAGCCGCGTCAGCTGCTCGATGATGTTCGGCACCCGCGGGTTGTTCAACAGGACCTTGCGGGCTTCCCACGGCGTGGCGTGCACGCTCACGTAGAGCGGCGACAGCCGGTACGCGAGGATGCGCTCGAAATCGCGTTCCTTGAGGTTCGAGAGCGTCGCGAAATTGCCGTAGGCGAACGAGAGCCGGTAGTCGTCGTCGCGGATGTACAGCGGCTTGCGCAGGCCCTTCGGCAGGCCCTCGATGAAGCAGAACTCGCAGCGGTTGGCGCAGCGGCGCACGTTCGGCGGCTCGAGCTCGA
>PNKF01000049.1 GCA_013822285.1 Gemmatimonas sp. | reverse complement strand
GGCTCGGGCCGCAGAGCGTCGAGTTGTCCTGCTGCGCGCCGCAGACCCAGTACGGGAAGTGGTTCGTCGTCGACACATGGTACATCTGCGCCGTCGCGAACTCCTGGTCGGTCCAGGTGCGACCGCCCGTGAAGCTCACGTTCGCACCGCCGTCGTTGGCCTGCACCATGCGCTGCGGATCGTTCGGCGCGATCCACATGTCGTGATTGTCGCCGTGCGGCACTTGGATCTGCTGACGGAAGGTCCGGCCGCCGTCGGTGCTGCGGAAGAACTGCACGTTCAGGCCGTACACGACGTTGGTGTCCTTCGGGTCCGCGTAGATCTTGCTGTAGTACCAGGCGCGCTGACGCAGCGAGCGGTCGCGGTTCAGCCATTCCCAGGTCTGGCCGCCGTCGTCCGAGCGATACACGCCGCCCGAGTCATTCTCGATCACTGCCCACACGCGCCGCGAGTTGGCCGGAGACACCGCGAGGCCGACCTTGCCCCACACGCCACGCGGCAGGCCGCGGTTGGCCGTGAGCTCGGTCCAGGTCGCGCCGCCGTCCGTGGTCTTCATGATGCCGCCGCCGGGACCGCCGGAGTTCAGCATCCAGGGCCGGCGATACGCGTGCCAGAAAGCCGCGTACAGCGTGTTCGGGTCATTCGGATCCATGATCAGATCGCTGATGCCCGTGGAATCGTTGCGGTAGAGAATGCGCTGCCAGTTCTGCCCGCCGTCCACGCTCTTGTAGACGCCGCGTTCCGGATTGTTGCCGAAGGCGTGGCCCAACGCACCGACGTAGACGATGTCCGGATTCGTCGGGTGCACGCGCACGCGCGCGATGTGCCGCGTCTCGCGCAGGCCCATCAAGCTCCAGGTGCGACCGCCGTCGGTGGTCTTCCACAGGCCGTCGCCGTGCGACGTGTTGCCGCGGATATGCGTCTCACCGCCACCCACGTACACGATGTCCGGGTTCGACTCCGCGACGGCGATCGCACCGATGGTGCCGCCGAAGGCACCGTCGGTGGTCGGCTGCCAGTTCATGCCACCATCCGTGGTCTTCCACACGCCGCCACCCGTCGTGCCCATCCAGTACTCCAGCGGGCGCGAGGACGAGCCCGCGACGGCGACGGATCGTCCGCCGCGGGCGGGCCCGAGTTCACGCCAGCGCAGCGCGCGGAAGGCGGTGGAGTCCGCAGACTGCGCCGCCAGCGCGTCCGGGAGCGAGAGAACCATCGCGCCGACTAGCGCGAGCGAACGCGGCAACCACTTCCGGACTGACACGAGCAAGACCTCCGACAAGGTGGGGAACCTCAGGGCCGATCACGATGATTGTAGCAGTGCCGGGCGCCGGCGACGAGTAGATTCCCGCCGCAGCGCCATTCCCGCCACCGTCCTCCGATACACGTCCCTATGCGCCTTTCTACGCTCGCCCTCGTCGCACCGTTTGCCCTCGTCGCCTGCGGCGGTGAAAAGGCCCCCGAGGCCGCCGTCACCGACGCCCCGCTCGCCGTCCTCTCCGAAGGACTCAGCACGCCCGAGTCCGTGCTCTGGGACGCCACGCGCAACGTCTGGTACGTCAGCAACATCAACGGCTCGCCGCTCGGCAAGGACGACAACGGCTACATCCTCCGCCTCTCGGCCGACGGCGCGAAGCTCGACAGTGTGCCGTTCATCAACGGTGTTGATGCCGATATCACGCTGAACGCGCCGAAGGGCATGGCACTGGTCGGGGACACCCTCTGGGTGGCCGACATCGACGCCGTCCGCGCCTTCGACGTCAATACGGGCAATGCCGTGACCTCGCTCGAGCTGGCGGCCCAGAACGCGACCTTCCTCAATGATGTGGCCGTGGCCGGCGACGGCACGATCTACATCACCGACTCCGGCATCAGCTTCAACGCCGACGGCTCGGTCTCGCATCCCGGCAAGAGCCGCGTGTTCGCCGTCAGCGGCCGCAACGCGCGCGAGGCCGTCGTGCTGCCGGCGGAGTCGGCCGCGAACGGCATCACCTTCGACGCCGGCAACAACCGCTGGCTCATCGTTGGCTTCAACTCGCCCAGCGTCTTCGGGTGGACGGCGGGCAGCGACAGCGTCACGGTGCTCGGCAGCGGCCCCGGCGGCGGCGACGGACTCGTCATCCTGAACGACGGTCGCGCGCTGTACTCGACCTGGGCCGACTCGTCGCTCTACATCTTCGAGAACGGCACGTCGACCAAGCTGCGCGGCGGCCTCAACGCGCCGGCCGACCTCGGCTACGACGCGCGTCGCAACATCGTCGCCGTACCGCTGTTCTCCGATAATCGCGTCGAACTCTGGCAGCTGAAGTAGAGCACCCGATGCACCGACCCTTCACCGCGGCGTGGGCGGACGCCTTTCGCTCAGCGATCGAGAGCGATGCGAGCTACCGCAGCGCCGCGGCGAAGTGGACCTGGCCCGTCGCCCTGGTGCTCACACCCGCCCCGGAGCTCGGCTTTGCGGAATCCGTGGCAGTCGAGCTCCAGCTCGATGGGGGCCGCTGCCACGCCGCCACCATCGTCACCGCCGACGCCGTGACCGCGCCGCTCGCACTCACTGCGCCGTACCCGGTGTGGAAATCCATCGTGCGCGGCGAGCTCGATCCCATGGCCGGCGTCACGCGCGGCCTGATCGCCGTGCGCGGCTCGCTCACGACCCTCATGCTGCATGCCCGCGCAGCCACGGCACTCGTGGCCTGCGCGAAGGCCGTGCCGACCGTCTTCGTCGACGAGGAGTGAGAGGGAACGCCGCTCGACTTCTCGTGGTGGCGCTCGCGGCCGCCTGCGCGCTGATCATGCCGCCGGCCGCGTTCATCGAGCGTGCGTACTCGAACGGGCTGTTTCGATATCTCCAGCCGGCCCTCACCACGGTTTCGAATGTCGTGCCGTTCGGACTGTTCGACCTGGTACTCGTCGGCATCGCGGTCGCGGTTCTCGTCGGTGTCGTGCGGGTCTTCCGCGCGCCGCGGGTAGAGGCGCTGCCGTTCTTCCTGCGACTCGTGATGATCGCCGCCGGCCTCACCGTGTGGTTCTTTGCCGCCTGGGGATTCAACATGCGGCGCCAGCCGCTCCGTGAGACCCTCGCGTTCGATTCCTCCGGCATCACGGCGTCTGCCGCCCAGGCGCTCGCCGCGCGCGCCGTAGAAGAGTTGAACGCACTTGTGCCACAGTTGCCCGAGACCTGGCCCAGCGATCGAGAGATGGATGGTGCGCTCGCACCAGCCTTCGCGAAGGCGGAGTCGCTACTCGGCCTGCCGTGGCACAGCGTGCCCGCACGACCGAAGACGTCACTGCTCTCGCCGTACCTGCGCGCCACCGGACTGAACGGCATGGCAATTCCGTTCTTCGGTGAGGCCTATCTCAACGCCAGCCTGCTCGATTTCGAACGCCCCTACGTCGTGGCGCACGAGTGGGCGCACGTCGCGGGACGCCGCAACGAGCACCAGGCGGCCTTCATCGGTTGGCTCGCATGCATGCACGGCCCCGCTTGGGCGCGGTACAGCGCCTGGATGCGTCTGTACGAATACGCGTTCAGCGACATCCCGCCGGACGCTCGCGGTCCCGTCCACGCGAAACTCAACCGTACGACGCGCCGGCACTTTACCGCGCGATTCGAGCGTGCGACGCGTGGGCGTGTCCAAATGGCCGCTGGACTGCAACGCGGCGCCGCCGCGGCACTCGGCCGAGCCATCACACAGGAGAAGTCTGCGGCAGACTACGGGATGGTCGTCCAACTCGTACTCGGCGTACAGCTCGCCGAGGTTGCTTCCTTACGGACCGCGCCGGAGTAGATCGCGTTTTCGGACGCCGACACGCGAACGACTTCGCGCTCAGTCCCTCTGACCACAGGGCACGAGAACAGCGACGAGGCCACCGCGCAGTTCGTCACCGATGCGCGTGACCGTCACCTCGCCCTGCGTGGTGACCAGCACGAGCGTATCACCCGCCGCGCGACGAATCGTCGGCGCAACCAACACGCCTACCAGCTCAGGCGGCGCGCTCACTCGCCAGCAGCCCTCAAGCGTCGGCTGCGCGCGCGGAGCGGCCATCATCGGCGCCGCGGGCACGGCCGTCGCCGCCTGACGGGCGGGAGCACGGCGCATTTCCGCATCCGCTTCCGCACGTGGCACAACCACCGGCGGCGCCGGCGCAGGTTGTGGCACGAACGGTTCTTCTACGCTCGGTGCCGCTTGTGTCGCACCCGCAGCGCGCTCGGCATCGCCCAATACACGATCTGCCGTTCGCACGGCTCCGACCGGCGGCACCGTCAGGGGCGGCACGATGCTGCGCGGATCGAACGCGGCCGTCGTGTCACCACCGCTGGGCGTCGACGGCATACTCTCGGCCACTGGCGTTGCCGCCGGACCGAAGGGCCCCGTCGCCTGATCACGCAGCACGTACGCCGTTCCCGCGACCAACACCAATCCCGCCGCAAGTCCCAGCCACCTCGGCACGGCACGGCGCCGCGGCAACGCAGACGGCGCGCGTCGCAGCGCGGGCGCTGCCTGTGCCCCCGCCGGCATCGCACGCGGAACGGCGTCCAAGGCGCCGACGATCCGCGAACTCGCCGCCATCAACCCGCGCGCCTCGGCCACGGCGGCGGCCCATGCGGGATCCGTCGCCACCAACTGCTCGAGACGCGCCGATTCCTCCGGCGTGCACTCGCCATCCAACCACTGATGGATCAACCCTTCGTCAGGACGCGACATCCGCGCCTCCTCGGCCACCGGCCGCCAGTTCTTCGTATGACTCCGCCAGTCGGCGACGCGCGCGCGAGAGCGTCGTACCCACCGAGCTCTTCTCGATGCCCAGGACCTCGGCGATCTCCTGGTAGTCCAACCCTTCTTCCTTCAGCAGCAGCGCTTGGCGATCACGCTCCGTCAGCGTAGCCAGCGCCTGCCGCGCCAGGCGCAGCTGCTCCGCGCGATCCGGCGATTGCTCGTCCTCGGCGTCTTCGGCATCGCGGGCCTCGGCCGCCATCAGTTCGAGATGCCGCCGGTTCCTCGCGTCGCGGCGCGCACCATCGCGCACCAGGTTGTGCGCCACCGCAAAGACCCACGCGCGTTCGTTCATGATGGTCTCCTGCCGCAGGGCACGGACGAACGTCTCCTGCGCCACCTCTTCCGCCCAATCGCGGTCGCCCAGCCGGCGCGTGAGATACCGCACCAGTGTCGCGTGGTAGGTAACGAAGAGCCGTTCGGCCGTGTCCACGACTGCGCTACCAGTCCCGCGCGACGGCGGTCAGATCGGTCGCACTCAGGCGGTCGACACCATCCGACGCCAGTACGATGGTGACGGCACGTCCGCGCACCTCGACGTTGTCGCCGAGTGCGAAGGCTTCACGGAGGTCTGGGGTGCGATCCATCAAGGCGAAGTATGCATCCGAATACGGGCGCACGCGCAGCAGACGGCGCTGAGCGGCTTCAGCGCGCGTATCGACCCAGGTGCTGTCGCGCAGTACAAACAGTCGGTTCGCCGCGCGACGCGTGCGCGTCGCATCCATCGCCTTGTCGGCTTCGCCCATCGAACGCGCCGTGCGCTGCGCGGCCGCCGTGCGTGCCTCCTCGAATGCTGTCGGCGCAGGTGCAGGCGACGCCGGCGGAACCGCCGCACCCATCGCCCCTCGCATCACCGCTGGCCGCGCGCCACCACGACCGCCGCTCATGGCGTTATCGACCACCATGCCGGGTTCGAGCACCAAGTACGACGTGAGCATCGTCGGAATGCCCCAGCGCTCGCCCAGCGCCTTGAGCTCATCGTCGACTTCTGCCGACGGCCCGCTCTTCCGACGCTCCGCGCTGAGCCAGCCCACGCGCTGCGTCGCCCACAAGCGTCCCACGAACGCGTCGGCCGTGCGCTGCGCTGGAAAGTCGGCACGGGTCGTCCATTCCACGGGCGCGCTGGCGCCTTGTCCACTCACGGTGATGCGCGCCGCATCGGCATTGCCGCGGTACTTCGCGAGAATGGTGAGCTCTTGGCCCGCGAAGAGATCGATGCGACCCGCCGGCATCACCTGCGTCAGCGTCACGCCGTCGGCTCGCACGCGCACATCGGTCGCCACCGGCCGTGTGATGCGCTGCGCGACCACGCCGACGATGCGCTCCACGTCTTCCTGCGGGCGCACGAAGTGCGCGGTGCCGGCGCCATCGAGCGCCAGCTGCTCGAGCAGCGAGGCGTTGACGTCCGCGCCAAGTCCGAAGGTAAAGACACGACGGTCGTCGCGGTGCTCGGCCGCATACGCGGCCAGGCGCGCAGGATTCTGTTCACCGACGGTCGGCGCGCCGTCCGTGAGGAAGAGCAGCAAACCAAGTCGACCCGCAGGCGTCGCGGCCTCGAGGCCACGCGCGAGCGCGGCACCGATGTTCGTTCCTCCGACAGCCGCGAGTCCGTCGAGCCATGCCTCGGCGGCGCGAAGATTGCCCGGCGTCGCGACGCTCCACTCCTCCGCAAAGTCGTTCACGTCGGTCGAGAATGCGACGAGCCGGAAGCGATCGCTGCGGCCGAGGCTGTTGAGCAGCTGGCGGCCTGCGGCCTTCGCCTGGCGCAACTTGTCGCCGCTCATCGAGCCCGACACATCGATCACGAAGGTGATGTCGCGCGGTGTCGCCGGACCGCTCTGCGCCGGCGGCGCCAGCGTGATCAGTACATAGCCCTCGTCACGGCGCGGTGCATGCGTGAGCACCGTCATCGCCGCGCCGGCGCTGCGCACCGGCAACAGCAGCGTGACCGTGCCTGTCGCATCCTCGACGCGCGCGACACGACGGCGTTCGACCACCGACGCGGGGCGGAGCTCGTGCGTCGGCGACCAAGCATCACCGTAACCATCACCCTGCGGCCACTCGAAGGCCAGCGTCGTGCCGCCGCGCTGCGTGCCCTGGCCCCGCGGAGCGGGCACATCGATGCGCAGCGCGTCACCTTCGCGCTCGGCGACAGCACGGAATCGCACGCTCACCGTGCGCGTCTCGCCGGGCTGGATCGGAAAGATGCGCGTGCGCAGCACCCCGTGATCCATCCATTCGACCAGCGCCGGATCGCGCTGCCGTCGCACGATCTCTTCGTAGATGCGCCGTGCCTCGCCGGCGCCGCGGATCTCGCCGGTGACCATCTCGCCGTCAATCATCAGCGCGAGGTCTTCGAAGGCCGCGCCGCGCGGCAGCGGAAGCACATAGTCCGCTTCGCCAATGCTCCGACCGCGATTGGTCCAGCGTTCGGTCACCTCATACGAGAGCACGCGGCCATCGAGCACGACGCGCACCTCGCGACCCGTACGTTCGACGCGACCGTCGCTCGGGCAGGGCGGCTGCGGGCAGGGCGCCGACGCGCAGATACGCGTTTCGCAGGGAATGGGACGCACCTGCGCGTTCAGCAACTGCGCAGGGACAGCGAACAGCGAACACATCACGATGGCGCGAAGTGCGCCCAACGTACGGCCGACCACGGGATTCTCCCGGCTGGAGTTGCCAAGGAGACGCCGATGGCCGGAACACTTGCACAGCTAGCTGTCGGCGGCGTCCTCGCCCTTCCCGGGCAGGCGCGTCGGTGTGCGCTCGATCACACGCACCGCCAGCAGGTTCTGGTCGGCGCGATTCACCGTCGAGGTGAGGCTTTCAGCCGGCTCACGCACGGCCCAGCCAAGGCTGAAGGGCACGGGCGCGGTGCGCAGCGCCGCGATGCGCATGCGCTCCGCCACCATTTCGACCTGCGCTTGGCGCGCACCGCGCAGGACGATCACGAACTCATCGCCGCCGACGCGCACCACGGGCTCCTCTGCACGCACTTGCCGCATCAGGAAGCGGCTCATGCGGATGAGCGTGTTGTCGCCCATCTGGTGCCCGTACTCGTCGTTGTACTGCTTGAAGTGGTCGATGTCGATGAACAAGCAGCCCCAACTCTCGTCCCCCGGGCTCAAGATGGCATCGAGGTCGGCGAGGTGCCGTCGGTTGTAGCAGCCGGTGAGCGGATCGCGCACGCTCTGCTGCCGCAGCTCCTCTTCCAGTTGCTTGCGCTGCGTGATGTCGACGAGGATGCCGTGGTAGATCGTCTCGCCCGTTTCGGCTTCCTTCACGGCATACATCGTGTCGAGCACGGTCAACATCAGGCCGTCCGGTCGCAGCAGCTGCAACTCGAAGTCCCGCACGAAGCCATCGCGTTCTACCAAGTCCATCTCGGCGAGGCGCTTCGAGGGGTCCACCACCATCTCGTTGGCGCCGTAGGCCTGCAGGTCTTCGAGGCCACGGACGCCGAGGAGCTGGAAGAACGCGGGATTCGCGTCGAGCACGTTCCCGCGCATGTCGGTGATGTAGATCGCCTCCCGCAGGTTCGCGACCAGCGAACGCAGCGCGTCGGGATCCTGCAGCGAGCGGAAGCGGCGCGGACTCATGCCAGTACCGCCTCTCGCGCTTCCCACTGCTTCATCATGCCGATGAATGCCGTGGCCGCCTCGAGGTCGAAGTCCGGGCCCGCCCCCTGCTCGATCTGTTTGAGTACGCGCTCTGGCTCCCAGGCCTCGCGATATGGACGATTGGTGCGCAGCGCGTCATACACGTCGCAGACGTGCACCAGCTTGCTGGCCGCGTGCACACCGCGCTCGAAATGTCGTCGCGGATACCCGTGGCCGTTGATCATGATGTGATGCTCGTACGCGACGGCCGCCGCGAGGTCGAGATTGTGGTCGCTCTCGTAGATGATCTTGGCGCCGTCGACCGGATGCTTGCGCATGATCACCCATTCCTCGTCCGTGAGCTTGCCGGGCTTCGTGAGCACTTCCTTGGGAATGCGCACCTTGCCGAGGTCGTGCAACAGGCCCGCGACGCCGAAGGCGCGCACGTCGCTCGGGCCCATGCCCATCCACTCCGCCAAGGCCATCGTCAGCACCGACACGTTCAACGAATGCGTCGTCGTGTACTGGTCGAACTCTTTCATCTGCAGCAGCGGCATCACGATGTTGCGGTCACCATGCATCGCCAGCGACAGTGAGCGCACGACCGACTCGGCCTCGAACAACGGCAGCTCGCCTGACTCCTGTACCTCACGATGCATCCACTCCACCGTCTCGGCTTCTTCTCCGAGGGTGTAGGTGAAGTTGGTGGTCGCGGCGGGCAAGACGAGCTTGGGATCGTCACCACCCTTCACGCCGATCGCGCCGAACTTGATGGTCGAGCGCTTCTCGGGACTGCGCGTCGCGGAATCGATCGCCTGCAGCGTGATGCGGGCGAGCACCTCGTCGAGGAAGAGTTCGAACTCCTCGCGCGTCGTGCCCTTCTGGAACTCCACGCGCTGCACACCCGCATTGGCGAGGCGCATGCCCCAGTCCCAGTCTCCGAGCTCGCGCAGCGCGAGCTCGCCGTACACGACGTCTTGGCCCAAGAACGAGAAGCGCGGCTTGGGGTCCGTCTCCTGCAGCACAAGGAGCCGCTCGTATGCCTGCTCGACGCCGCGCGCGCGCGCCGGATGTCCTTCATTGTAGAGGGACATCGTCGCCAGGGCCTGCGCGAACGTCGTCAAGAACTTCACGGCTTCGGTCACGCAGGTTCCTCATTCACGACGGTCGCGATGGCGAGCTCGCCCGCTACCGGCGCTTCATTGCGCGGGCGCGCCGTCATGGCTGCCGCTGCGCTGATTTCAGGGTCACCGCTCGCCGCGGCCATGGCGAGCGGTTGCTTCGCTGCCGGATGCGTGCGCCAGTGGATGGCCAGCCCCTCGAGTGCCGCCAACATCTCGGGCGATTTCGATACCAAGGCTTCGCGCTTGATCAGCTTCCCGACTCGCACGACGCGGTTCGCCAACCACTGCGGCGTGTCACTCGCCGGATCCGAGCTCAGCGCTCGGATGCCAAGTGCACGCAAGTCCGGCGACAGCAAGGCCTCATCCGCGCGTGTGCGCAGGACCAATGCTGCATCATGCGGACAGTTCGTCATGGCCGCGCCGAGCCCGAGGCGCACGTTGCCCTCATCCGCATCGGCTAGCGCCCGCACGATGGCTGCGTCACGGGACTGCGACGAGCGCAGCAACTGCCGCAGCGTCTCACGCCGCACTGCCGCGTCGGGATGGTCCATCCACTGCGCGGCATCGAAGCCGCAATTCCATTCGGGATGACGCCCGAGCAAGGCAAGCATCGGACGCAACAGCGTCCAGCGCATGCCAGGCAAGCGCGCGAGAATCTCTGGGCCAGCGGCCGCGCCGATGCGCTCTAGCAATTGCGCCAGTGCTTGCTGCCGTCGCTCATCCGCCGCGTCTTCAAAGGCATCGAGCAAAGGCTCGGTCGCGGCAACACCCATGCGCCGCACGATGCGCTCGAGCGCCGCCAGCGGCAGCGGCTCGAGGGCGAGCTGCAAGCGCAGGCGCTGCGGCGTCGCCACGTGGCGCCACAAGGCATCGCGCATCCACAGCGACGGCGCGTTGTCGACGAGGTTGAGCAGCGGCGCGACATCCTCACGCTGGGCCATGACGTCGGCCGAGCGCCAGACTTGGTCGCCGAGCGTCTCGATCTCCAGTCCCATCGCAAGCAAACGCTCCGGCTCAATCGGATAGCTGTGCTCGACAGTCCGCTGCATCGGTTCGGCGCGCGCCATCTTCTCCAGCGCCTCGCGGTATCCGTCGGGATTTGGATCGTCGAGCGCCCAGCCTTCCATCAGCTTCTTCACCTGATCGCGCAGCGCGCCGTCCGCCTGGCTGCGGGTCGTCGACGGCCCAGACTCGGCGTGCGTCGCCAATTTCGAGAGCATGCGCACCATCGAGTGCGAGACGTTCTGTCCCGAACTCTCCGATGCCGCGCGTACGAGTTCGATCACCGCGTCCAACGCCATGCCCTGCGCCGCATCGAGCACGAACTTCTGCTGTTGTTTGCGATTGCCGCCCATGCGCACCAAGCGCTCGAGCGTCGCCGGCGAGAGCTGCGCGATCAGCTGCGAGATGCGACGCTGCAGCGCCGCCGCCTCGCGACCCGACTTGTGCTTCAGTTCCTCGGCGATCTGCAACAGATAGCCGACGACCACTTGGTCGTACGCGGCATCTCGTTTGTGCTCTTCGATCGCCTGGGCGACCAGCGCCGGATCCACACCCGCGGGATCATCGGTATCCAGCTTGTCGGATTGCGCCACGAGCGCCGCGCGCGCCAATCCCACCCACAACGCTGCCGCGCGACTACCGCTGGCCTTGTGGCCATCGTCCTCGTCGTCGCCGGCGTTCGGATCTTCCTCGAGCAGCTGTAGCTGGGCAAAGGTCAGCGCGAAGAGCCGGATGTGCGGCCACTGCGTCAATACGTCGGGACCTTCGAGCCCCAGCGGTCGCGGCAGGCGGCCCGCATCGACCGACACGGTCGACAGCATGTCCGTGAGCTCGTCTTCCGTAACGCCCGCACTGAACTTCACCGCACCGAGGTGATGCTTGTGCAGGCGGTTCGCGAGTTCACGCAGGACGGGATTGCTCTCGTCGGTGGCGACACCCTCGATGATCAGCTGATGGCGCGCCACACCCAAGGACAACGCCGCGCGCTCACGCAGCAGCGCCGCGAGGCGCGCACTCAGA
>PNKF01000048.1 GCA_013822285.1 Gemmatimonas sp. | reverse complement strand
ACCCAGTACGAGAACGCGTTGAGCCGCGGGAAGGCGACGTCGCGCGCACCGATCTGCAGCGGGATGAGATAGTTGAAGAACGCGGCCGAGAGCGGCATGACGGCCAGGAACACCATCGTCGTGCCGTGCATCGTGAACAGCTGGTTGTACGTCTCGGCGCTCACGAAGCCCATGTTCGGCTTCATGAGCTGCGTGCGGATGAGGACGGCTTCGAAGCCGCCGACGAGGAAGAAGAACAGCGCGGTCCAGAGATACAGCGTGCCGATCCGCTTGTGATCGACCGTCGTGATCCAGCTCCAGATCCCGGTGTTCTCCGCCGGCGCGGACGACGCGGAGGCCGTCGTGGGGGCAGCGATGCTAGCCATGAGTCAGTTTCTCCCGGTCACTTGAGCGACCGCAGGTACGCCACGACGTCGGCGATCTGCGCATCGGTGAGGCCCGCGGTGACGGGACCCTTGAGGATGGGGTCGTATTCGCCGATGCCGATGACGTTCATCTGCGCACCCGGCTTGAGCGCCTTGGCGTTCTTGATCCAGCGCGCGAGATGGTGGTCGTCGTTCGGGAAGAGGCCGCCGCCCAGCGTGTGCCGGCTGGCGAAGTGCGTGAGGTTCGGGCCGACGTTGCTCAGCGCCATCGGATTGCCGTTGATGGCGTGGCAGCCGATGCAGCCGCCCATCATGAAGGCCGTCTCGCCGCGCTTGGCGTCACCCTGCGCGAGCAGGGCGTCGTCAAACTGCAGGCGGGCCGGCAGCGGCGTCTGCGGGATGACGTGCTCCGGCAGCTGGCTCGCTGGGAACACGTAGCCCAGCGTCGGAGCGGCCATCGCGGGCGCCGGGGTGCCGGCGGCCGAAGCCACCGTCACGGGGGGAACCGCCGGCGCCGCGGTGGCTGCCGTGTCGTACGGAAGCGCCGGACGCGCCTGGTGCGCCGCCCATGACGCGAACTCGTCGGGCTGCACGGTGAACATCCGGAACTTCATGTTCGCATGGCTCGCGCCGCAGTACTCGAGGCAGAAGCCGTTGTAGGCATTCGTGCCGAGGTCCGGGTTCGGCGTGAACCACATCACGTTCGTCTTGTTCGAGATGAGGTCGCGCTTGCCACCCATCTGCGGCACCCAGAACGAGTGCAGCACGTCCTTCGTGCGGAGCACGAAGTTCGCCGTGCGGCCGACGGGCACATACACCTCGTTCGCCGTCGTCACGCCGTATTCGGGATAGTGGAACTCCCACCACCACTGGTGGCCCGTGACCTCGATCGTCAGCGCACCCGCCGGAGCCGGCGCCTGCGTCTGGAAGATCGTCTTCACCGTCGGGACGGCGATCAGCACGAGAATCAGTGCCGGGATCGCAGTCCAGGTGATCTCGAGCGCCACGTTCCCATGGATCTGCTTGGCCGGTGCGCCACCCGGGCGCTTCCGGAAGCGGAAGATGGTGTAGACGAGAGCGGCTTCGACGACCACGAAGACGATGGTGCCCCACAAGAGGAGGCGATCCCACAGCCCGTCGATGGCCGTGTTTAAGTCTGTGGTGTGATTGAAAGTGGAATTTGGAGCGGACTCCATTCCACTACACGCGGAAAGCGTCAGGAGAGCCACTGCAAAAGCCAGGGCTGGTGCTGCCTGGCGCAGGCGCAGCATCGACATTTTTTCTAAGGCTGGGGGAACTAAGCCGGAACCTGGAACTGCCCACGATTGCGACCCGAGGAAACTACCCCACCCGATTGGGTGGGGCAAGCGGCTGTTTTGTCGCAAGTTGTGGAGCCAGAACGGGTTCGGAACCCCGGTCTTGTTCTGGTCCAGCCTCAGTCCGGAGAAATCTCGATTTCCACGGCGTGGTCCTTCTTCACCTTGGAAGCATTGATCTCCAGCGCGGTCCGGATCTGGCCCACCGCCTCTCGGCAGACGCGAATCTTGCCCTGCTCCCCGCCGCCCCGCCCCATCCCGATGATCATCGCCGCCACCTGGTCGGCGATCAGGCCGAACTGACCCTTCAACTGGCCCTGGAGGTTGGTGGCAATCCGCTTGATCTGCCCCGGTCCCAAGCCCAGTCCGCGGTTGTTCTTCACATCGAGCGCCATGCGCTCGACGATGCCGTGGATCTGCTGCATCGTGGCCAGCGCTTCTTCGAGCGTCTTCATCTTCTGCACGCCGGCGCCGTCAAGCTTGATTCCAGCCATTCTCTAACACTCCGATTGGGACGGAAGACCGTCTTCCGTCCAGCTAGTGAGCTCCGCCAACCATTCCTTCAGGATCCAAGATCTGATCGAGCTCCTTCCGCGTCAGCAGCTGCTTCTCGATCACCAGCTCCGCCACGCCCCTGCCGCTCTCCAGCGCTTCCTTCGCAAGCGCGCTGCACTTCTCGTACCCAAGCGCCGGCAGCAAGGCCGTCACAAGGCCAATTGAGCGCTCCACATAATCGCGCATGACCTGGGGATTCGCCTCAATCCCCACCACGCACTTCTCGCGCAGGATGCGGCAGGCGTTCTCCAACGCCGAGATGTTGCGCAGCAAGCGGAAGGCGATGATCGGCTCGAACACATTCAGCTGCAACTGCCCCGCCTCGGCGGCCATCGTCACCGTCACGTCGCCGCCGATGACGTCAAAGCAGACTTGGTTCACGGCTTCGGGAATCACCGGATTCACCTTGCCGGGCATGATGCTTGAGCCCGGTTGCATTGCCGGGAGCCGAATCTCGGCGAAACCGGTGCGCGGGCCGCTCGATAGGAGGCGCAAGTCGTTGCAGACCTTGCTCAGCTTCACGGCGCAGCGCTTGAGCACGCCCGAGAGCTGCACGAAGCCGCCGGTATCGCTTGTGGCTTCCACAAGGTCGGGCGCGGTGATGAGCGCGAGGCCAGTCACGGCACTCAAGTGCGCGCGCACCTTCTCCGTGTAGCCGCGCGGCGCGGTGATGCCGGTGCCAATCGCGGTGGCACCCATGTTGATCTCGCGCAACAGCGCCTTGGCCTCCTCGAGCCGATCCACGTCTTCGGCGATGGTGTTGCCGAAGGCCCGGAACTCCTGCCCCAAGGTCATGGGCACCGCGTCCTGCAACTGCGTGCGTCCCATCTTCACGTGCGGTGCGAACTCCTTGCCCTTCGCGCGGAAGCTCTCCACCAGCGCGCGCATCTCTACCTGCAAGTCGCCGATGGCAGCGTGCAACGCGAGGCGCACGGCCGTGGGATACACGTCATTCGTGCTCTGCGCGAGGTTCACGTGCTCATTGGGATGCACGCGCGATGAGGTCCCGCGCGGCACGCCGAGCAACTCACAGGTGCGGTTCGCGATGACCTCGTTGGCATTCATGTTGGTCGAGGTGCCCGCGCCGCCCTGAATCATGTCCACGCGGAAGTGCTCGTGGTGCGTCCCCGCCTCGATCTCCGCGCAGGCGCGCACGATGGCGTCGCCGATGTCCGCCGGCAGCGTGCCGATCTCCATGTTGGCCTTGGCCGCGGCTTCCTTCACCTGCGCCAGCGCCACGATGAGCTCGGGGAAGTCCTGCAGGGTCACGCCCGTAATCGGGAAGTTCTCGATGGCGCGCAGCGTCTGCACGCCGTAAAGCGCCGCCTGCGGCACGTCGCGCTCGCCGAGCAGATCCTTGTCCTTGCGCGTGGGCCCACCGAATCCGGCGGCGCGATCGCGACCCGAGAGCGTCGCGTCGGCGGCCTTCAGGCGCGCCGCGAGTACGCGCGCGGATTTTCCGAGAAGCGCCGCATGCAGGCGCGGCTGATCCTTGAGCAAGGGCTCGAGGACGTCCCGCCCAAAGCGCAGCGTCACCAGCGGCGCGAGCACACGGCCTTCGGTATGATGCGTCTCGTCACCGAGCAGGATGGACTCACCGACCACATCGCCGGGGCCCAGCGTGGCAAGACGATGCGGCTCCGCGCCCGTGGTGAGCTCAATCGCGAGCGTGCCTTCGAGAATCGTCCACAGCGCGCTACGCTTGTCACCATCCACGAACAGCTTCTCGCCCACGGCATACTCGCGGCGCTCAGCGGCGCGCGACAGATGCCACTTCACTTGGTCCGGCAGCCCGTCGAAGAACGGGATGCTGTTGAGATCGTCCGCAGCCATTGATGCTCCTTACATCCCGGGGCCGGTGGTGAGCCGGCGCACGAGACGGTACATGAATTCGAGACCTTGATAGAAGGCTTCGCTCTCGACCTTCTCATTCATTCCGTGGGCGTTGGGTGCCGAGTAGAACAGTCCGCTCACGCCGTACACCGGTATACCCGCTGCCCGGAAGTATGCGCCGTCGGTCGCGCCTGTGCTCATCGTTGGGACGACCGGCGTACCCGGAAACACTTCCTGCGTGACGGCCTCGATAGCCCGCAGCAGATCCGGCGTGAGCGGTGAGGCGGGCGAGTTGGAGTCTTCGCGCTCCACACTGACCTTTACGCCCGTGTCGTTGATGGCGCTGACAATGCGCGCTTGCACTTCAGCGCGCGTTTCTTCCGGGAGGATGCGGCAGTTGACGGTAGCCTTGGCGCGCTGCGGCAGGGCGTTCATCGCATGCCCGCCCTCGAGCAAGGTGGCAACGCAGGTGCTGCTGAGTCGTGAGTTGTTGGAGTAGTCGCGCGAGACGATCGCGGCGGCCTGGGCATCGCGCTCGTTGGCGATGAGGCGGCGCATGGCGGCCCCGGTCTCGCCGCCCAAGATGTCGGCCTGGCGCGCGAAGTACGCGCGCGTGGTTTCGTTCAGACGCACGGGCTGGTTCAACTGCGACAGCCGATCGAGCGCGCGGGCCAAGGAATAGATGGCGTTGTCCGGGCGCGGCACCGAGCTATGGCCGCCGGAGTTCGTGGCTTCCACGGTGAAGTTCACCACGTACTTCTCGGCGGACTGCACGGTGTTGGAGACCTTACGGTTGTTCTCCACGATGCCGCCGCCCCCTTCGTTGAGCACGTAGGCCGCGTCCACCAACTCGCGGCGGTTCGCCAGCAGGTACTCCACGCCGTTCTGCGGTCCGCCTTCCTCGTCGGCCGTGAGCGCCACGATGATGTCGCGGTCCGGCACGATGCCCTCGGCCTTCATGCGCAGCAGGATCGTGAGGTGGATGGCGCTTTCGTCCTTGTCGTCGGCGACGCCGCGGCCGTAGAACATGCCGTCGCGTTCGATGAACTCAAACGGCGGCAGCGTCCAGTCGGCGGGGTTCGCTTCCACGACGTCAATGTGCGAGAGCAGCAGAATGGGCGCTGGGCGCGCGAGCGACCGCGGTAGCGCACGATGAGGTTGCCCTTGCGCGGCGCGTTCTCCACCACGACCACGTCCTCGCTGGGAAACCCTGCCGCGCGCATGTGCCGCGCCATCGCCTCGGCGGCGTCCACCGTGCTGCCGGTGGAGTGCGTGGTGTTGATCTCCACGAGTTCTTCCAGCAGCGCGCGGGCCTGCTGCTCCCAGCGGGTGAGCTGGCGGCCTTGGGCCGCGAGCGGAAGGGCGATGACGGTCAACATCAGTGCGGCAAACAGTCGAGCGGTGCGCATTGGAGATCCGGAGAAAGTTGTGGCGATGTGGTGAACGTCGCCGGAACGGGCTACGATATGCAAGACCACCGCCACACTTCGGAGATTCCGTGTCCACTTCCCGTAGAGATTTTCTCGCCACGTCCGCGGCCGCTGTGGCCGCCGCCGCCCTTCCCACCGACGCGCAGGCCAGCCGGCTCGAGGGCGCGCCCGCGCTCATCGGCTTGGGCGAGTCCGGTCTGCGCGCCCGGCCTTGCGTCGTGGCATCGGCCAACGGCCTCCGCGGCGTGGAGGTCGCGTACAACCAGATTAGCGCGGGCGCCGACACGCTCGACGCCATCATCGCGGGCGTGAACATCCAGGAACTGGATCCCGAAGACACCTCGGTGGGCCTCGGCGGATTGCCCAACCGCGACGGCGTTGTACAGCTCGACGCCAGTTGCATGCACGGTCCCACGAAGCGCGCCGGCGCCGTCGGCTGCCTCGAGGACATCGCGACGCCAAGCTTGGTGGCGAAAGCCGTGATGGACTACACCGACCACGTCATGCTCGTCGGCCAGGATGCGCGGCGCTTCGCCATCGAGATGGGCTTTCAGACGCAGAACCTCCTCACCGAGAAGACGCGGCAGGAGTGGCTGCGCTGGCGCGCGCGCCTAAACCCGAACGACAGTTTCCTCGACTACGACGGCAACGTGGACATCAAGTTCACGACGGGCACCATCAACATGAACGCGGTGAATGCCGCCGGCGACTTGAGTTCCGTCACGACCACGAGTGGCATGGCCTGGAAGGTGCCGGGTCGCCTCGGCGACTCGCCGATCGTGGGCGCGGGGCAGTACTGCGACAACACGGTCGGTGCCGCGGGCTCGACCGGACGTGGCGAGGCCAACATCAAGACCTGCGCGTCGTATCAGATCGTGGAGTTCATGCGGGGCGGCCTCGCGCCGCGCGATGCCGCGCTGCGCACGCTGGAGCGCGTCGTGGCGATGACGGAACGCCGTCTACTCGACGACCGCGGCCGCCCGAAGTTCGACCTGCAGTTCTATGTGGTGCACAAGGACGGGCGCTACGCGGGCGCGTCGCTGTACGAGGGCGCGGGCTTCGCGGTCTGCGATGAGCGTGGGCCGCGCGTGGAACACTGCGCATTCCTGTATCGCCGCACAGAACGACCGCGCTAAATGCAGCGGCCCTGCGGTCGCTCAGGCCACCATGTGCGACCGCACGGCCGACAGGAAGGCCGCCTCGTTGTGCTCGCCTTTGTGCAGCACGCGCTGGACCCCGCCGCTGAGCTGGCGACGGTCGTCCTCGGTGAGAATTTTCGCCGTCATCACGACGACCTCGATCGGCGCGTTGGCGGCGTCGGCGCGGAGGGCTTCGAGAAACTCAAAGCCATCCATCTCCGGCATCATCAAGTCGAGCAGGATCAACTGCGGCGGCGCCGCACCGACGGCCGCTAGCCCCACGCGCCCGTTCTCGGCCTCGGCGATCGTCCACCCATCTTTCTCCAAGGCGCGACGCAGCATCGTGCGCGTCGCCGCGTCGTCATCAACGATGAGCACGCGCGCATCGGGACCTTTGCGGTAGCGGGCGAGCACGGCGCTGAGTCGGTCGCGCTCGATCGGCTTGGTCAGGTACTCCGACGCGCCAAGCGAGAAGCCCAGATTCCGGTCATCCGTGATGGTGAGCATCACCACCGGAATCGCCGCGACTTCCGGATCTTCCTTGAGCGCGGCGAGCACTTCCCAGCCATCGAGCCCGGGCATCACGACGTCGAGCGTGATGACGTCGGGCCGCTCGCTGCGGGCGAGCGCGAGCCCAGTCGCACCGTTTGCGGCCTGCAACACGCGATACCCATCGCGCACGAGCATACGCGCCAGCAGGTCGCGCGTGGCCTCATCGTCATCAATCACGAGCACGCAACCGGCTCCCGCCTGGCCCTCGTGCACGACCGCGGGCACCGCCGCGGCTGCAGCATCGGTCACTTCCGCCGGCAGGCGCACCGTGAACGTGGTGCCCACACCCGCTTCGCTGGCCACCGTCACCGTCCCGCCCATCATCTCGCAGAACATGCGGCTGATGACGAGACCCAAGCCAGTGCCCCCATACTTCTTTGACGTAGAGGATTCGGCCTGCGCAAAGGCATTGAACAGGCGGCCCAGCTGCTCGGGCGTCATGCCGATGCCCGTGTCGCGCACCGTGAGCTCAATCCAGCTACGCCCATCCACGTCGCGCCGGGCCGCGCCGAGCGTGATGCGTCCCCGCTCGGTGAACTTGCTCGCGTTCGACAGCAGGTTGAACAGCACCTGGCGCACCCGCGTCACGTCCGCGTGCATGCTGCCAAGGCGTTCGTCGAGGTCAAGCGCCAAGACGTTGCCGTTCTTCTCGATCAACGGCGCGACGGTTGACGCCACCGCATCCACGGCCGCGCGCAAATCGAAGGTCTCGAGGTGCAGCTCCATCTTCCCGGCCTCGATCTTCGACAGGTCGAGTACGTCGTTGATGAGCGCGAGCAGGTGATGGCCGGCCGAGCGGATGCGGCGCAGGTCGGTGATCGCCTCCGTGGCGTCGCGATCCACTGCGTCCTCTTCGAGCATCTCGCTGTAGCCGATGATCGCGTTGAGCGGCGTGCGCAGCTCATGGCTCATGTTGGCGAGGAAGTCGCTCTTGGCCGCGTTCGCGGACTCCGCGTCGCGGCGTGCTTGCAGCAGCGCGGTGACGTCGTGATACAGCGCCATGAGTCCCACGAGTTCGCCGTCCACGACGACGGGCACGCCGAGCACCTCGACGTCCACGAGACTGCCATCCTTGCGATTGCGACGGGCGATGGCGCGCACTGGACGGCTGGACAGGGCCTCCGTGGTATACCGCACCGCTTCGGCACGATCCTGTTCCGACGTGATGAGCGCGTCCAGTTGATGCCCAATCACTTCCCGCTCGGTATAGCCGTAGAGCGTCAGGAACGCGGGGTTGCAGCTGACCACGTTGTGGTTGCGGTCCAGCGTGACGATGGCGACCGGACTGTTCGCCACCAGCTCGCTGAAATACTGCTGCTGATGCTGGGCCTGCGTGAACAGTCGTGCGTTCTCGATGGCAATCGCCGCCTGCGGCGCGAAGAGCTCGAGCAAGCGCAGATCTTCACTGCCGAAGACACGGCCCGGATTGGAGTGCACGCTGGCGATCACGCCCACGAGCCGGTTGCCGATGATGAGCGGCGCGGCCATCACGGACTGCACGGTCGTCTGCCCGTACTTGTCGGAGCGGCCATCCCAGTCTTGGTAGTGCGGAATGATGAGCGATTCGCGGGTCTGCGCGACGCGTCCCATTGCGCCGTCGCCGAGTGCGATGCGCGTCCCGACCGCATTGGCGCCCATGTCATGGCTCGCGACGATGACGAGCTCGCCCGAACTCGCGTCCACCGTGGCGAGTTCTCCGCCCGTCACGTTCAGCAGGCCGACGGCCCGCTCGAGCACGCGCTGCAGCACCGTGGACAGCTCCAGCTGCCCCGCGAGGTCCTGCATCGTGGCGAGCAGGGCCCGCTGCTCCTCGGCGCGGCGGCGTTCGGCGGAGAACAGGCGAGCGTTTTCAATCGCCACGGCCGCTTGTGGCGCGAACAAGTCGAGCAATCGCAGGTCATCCGCGCCGAACGCACGGGCGCGGTCACGATCCATGAACGCGATCGCGCCAACCAGCTGGCGACCCATCATCAACGGCGCGACCATCACGGCATGGAAGTCCGACTGCGCGTATTGCTCGGAGCGCGACATCCACGCTTGGTAGTCCGGGATGATGTAGGGTTCGCGCGTGAGCGCCACGTGCCCCATCGCGCCCTCGCCGACCTTCATGCGCGTGCCCGTCGTGTCCTTGCGACCGAGGTTGTAGCTCGCGACGATCTCGAGCTCGTCCCGCTCGCGGTGGAAGATGGCGAGCTCGCCGTGGCTGACCTTGAGCAGCTGGATGGCGCGCTCGAGCACGGCCTGAAGCAGGTCAGAGAGCTCGAGCCGTGCTGAGAGGTCGGCGATGGTCGCGCGCAGTGCTTCCTGCTCGTCGGCGCGACGCCGCTCGTCGCGCAGCAGCCGCTCGCGACCGATGGCGATGCCCGCTTGGTGCGCGGCGGCGCGCAGCACCTCGAAGTCATCCGTGCCGAAGGCATGGTGCCGATTGCTCTCGACGACGAGCACGCCGACTAGCTGCTTGTTCACCAGCAGCGGTACATCGACTTCGGAGCCCTCGTTGCGCGTGGGCAGATAGCGCGTTTCGGTGGTCACCTGCGGCGTGTAATGCAGGCGGCCATCGAGGAGCGGCAGTTCGCTCAAGCCTGAGCCCGGCGGCACGCGATGCCCATCGGGCATGTCGGCGGCGCCGCGCGATGCGACCACCACGCGGTCGCCGCTTGGCTGATCCACCAGCAGCATGGCTACGAAGTCGAAGCCCAGCGCGGGATCATGCAGGCCATCCACCACCGCGCGACAGATGCCGCGTTCGGAGTCCGCAGCAGCGATGCCCGACGAGAGGCGCAGCAACGCACCTTCGCGTTGCCGGTCAGCAGAGCCGCTTACGGCGGTGGGCACGAGATGCGTGGGTTGTGTGGTGGCGGCAGGAACAGCAGCGTGAATATGGAACGCAGGGCTGGCGCCCGCTAGGTGAATTACCCCACGACCTGCCGACGAGCGTCAGCCAGCCGTCTTGAAGCGCCCCGCTGTTGCCGCCACGCCGTCCGCCGCTCGGACCAAGGAGTTGGCCGCCGCGGCGATCTCTTGGGTGCTCGCGCTCTGCTCCTCGCTCGCGGCCGCGACGTCTTGCATGGAATCCGCGAAGGCCTGCGTACCCTGAGAGAGCGACGTGAGCTTCGCGGTGATCTCGCTCGCCAGCGACTGACCGGCGCCCGCCGAGTTCGCCATGCTGCCCACCCACTGTTCGCCGTCGCCGACGGCACGTTCCACCTGCGAGAAGGCCTGACGGCCACGCGCCGTCGCCGCCCGCACGGCCTCAACCGCACTGCGCGCGCGCACGCCGGTGGCGCCTGCGGCCTCCATCTGCGCAATCAGAGACTTCATCAGCTCGTCCGTCTGCTCGGCAGCTTCCGCCGTGCTCTGCGCGAGACGGCGCACTTCGGTTGCCACAACGGTGAAGCCCTCGCCGTGCTCGCCCGCGCGAGCCGCTTCCATCGCCGCGTTCAACGCCAGCAGCTTGGATTGACGCGCAATCTTCTGCACCAACGCGACGAAGGCGCGAATCTCATCGGACGCGGTCGCCAGCGCCTCAGTCGCTTTGGCGCCATCCTGAACGTCCAGCGCGAGCTCGTCGAGTCGGCGCGCGCTTTCATCGAGGATGCCGGAGTTCTCACTGGCCAAGGCCTTCAGCTTCTCGTTGCGTGCGAGGCCATCTGACGCGCCCGAGGCGACGTTGCCCGCCAACAGCGCCAAGCGTGCCGCATCGGCGTTGAGCAGGCGGATCGTCTCGGCCATCTGCGCCGCCTCGTCACTGAGCGTGCTCGCCGTCTCGGCGATTCCCGAGGCCGCCTGCGCCATGTGCTCGGTGCTGGCCGTGATTTCGGTGGCGCGCGTCGCGGTGGCCGCTGCGTTCTCGCGGATCAGGCCGGCCAGCTGCCGCAGCGTTCCGGTCATCTGCACCATCGCACGCCCGAGGCGGCCCAGCTGGCCGCCTGCCGACGCGGCCTCCGGCGTGCGGGTGAGATCACCAGCCGCAATCGCTTCGGCGACATCCGCGAGGCCGCCAAGTTGTTGCCCGACGATGGGTGAGATGACCAGGCGAAACACCAGCGCCGAGGCCGCAACCGCCACGGCCACCAAGAGCGCCACAAACCAGACGAGATCGCCCGCGGCTGCGAGCCGGCCCACGCTGGACCAACCCGCCGCCAGGAGCACGGCAACCGCGAGACTGCCGAGCACCGCGCTCCAGTCCGCCAGACGGTCGATGATGTGCGTGCGCACCGTTGGCTCCGGGCTGGCGTCCGTGTTGGAGGCCGTTCCCGAGGGGGCTAGATTCAAAGGATTCCCTTCCAAAGACGATGACTGCATCAGTACCAGAGCCGGTCGCCTACGACCCGGCAGCAATTGAAGCGCGATGGCGAGAGCGGTGGGCCCAGCGAGGCACACACCGCACGGACATCGCGCAGGGTGAGAA
>PNKF01000047.1 GCA_013822285.1 Gemmatimonas sp. | reverse complement strand
CGCGGCAATCCGACGTTCCAGCCGAGCACGGAGGTGGGCATCCTGCAGATGCAGCGGCAGGATGTGTACCTGGTGCTGGCCGGCACGATCGGCGACCGCGCGGAGATTCGCATCAACTTCAATCCGCTTGTCGTCTGGGTGTGGAATGGTGGCATCCTGATGGCGCTGGGCGGACTGATCGTGATGTGGCCGCAGAGCGAGCGGAAGCGACAGGGTGGGTATGTGACCGAGCTCGCGCCGCAGCACAGCGAGACGGCGGGCGTCTGATGCCTGAGTCCCGTGAGGAGTCGGCGCGCATCGCGTCGCCGATCAATCGCCGCGAATGGTTGGTGGCGGCGGCTGGCCTGGGCGTCGTGCTCTCGAGCCGCGTGCTTGCGGGGCAGGGCCAGCCCAGCTTCACGCCGATAGACCAGAGTGCGTATCGGCCCGTGCTGCGCGAGCCGAAGCCTGGCGCGACGGCGTCGATGACGCCGCTCGAGCGCGATCAGCTCGAGCGCACGCTCAAGTGCCAGTGCACCTGCATTCTCGATGTGTACACCTGTCGCACGACGGACTTCACCTGCAGCGTGTCGCCGGCGATGCATCGCGACGTGATGCGCTTGGTCGAGGGCGGATACACCGCGCAGGAGATCAAGGACGCCTTCGTCGCGACGTACGGTGAAGTCGCACTGACCGCGCCCGTGAAGCAGGGCTTCAACTGGGCGGGCTACTTTGCGCCCGCCGTCGTGATGACCACGGGCGGCATCATCCTGACGATGATGATCAAGCGTTGGACGCTGCGATCCGCGGCGAATGCCTCGACGGCCGCGGCCGCGACGGGAGCGGCGCCGGCTGCCGCCGCGCGCATCGACGCCAGCGCCGATGAGATGGCGCGCCTCGAGAAGGCCCTGCGTGAGGAAGACTTCGAGTGATCGCCTTGCTGCTCGGCTCGGTGCTCGCCGTTGCCGCACTCGCCTTCGTGATGTGGCCGCTGCTGAAGGGTGGACTGCGCCAGCATCCGATCGTGCTCGCGCCGGAGCAGGCGCCGGAGGCCAGCGCGCTCGAGGCGCTGCGCGAGATCGAGTTCGATCAAGCCACCGGCAAGCTCTCGCCGGAGGATTACGCGACGCTCAAGGCGACGTACACGCCGCGGGCGTTGGCCGAGCTGCGGGCGCGTGAGGCGGGCGACGCGGCTGCCGCGACGCCGGCGGTTGCTGCGGCACGCAGCGCTGCCGATGATGCGGCGGAAGCCTTGATTGCCCGCGTGAAGCAGGGTGGGCGCAGCTGCGCGAACTGCGGGCCGCGACCGGAGTCTGATGCTGCGTTCTGCTCGGATTGCGGGCGGATGCTCGGGGCGGGATGCGTGGCCTGTGGGGCATCGATCGCTGCGGGCGCGAAGTTCTGTGTGGAATGCGGAGCTCCAGTCGCTGCGGCCAGCTGAGAGACGTCGCACGGGGGCACGGGCGGGGATTGCGAGACGTGAATGCGGAAGACGGGGGGCAGACGTGACACGTCTACCCCCCGTCTCTCACATTCTCCTCTCACCATCTCCGCCCTCGTCCCCCTCCCACATCTCCCAGCCGGGAAACTAGCGCGACGACTGTGCCAACCAGTCGAGTGCCAACGACGTCATCGCCTTCACACCCACCGGCAGCGCCCGCTCGTCGGCGAAGAACAGCGGCGAGTGATTCCGCGGCACGGTATTCAGGTCCGCCTCCGGCGCCGAGACACCGAGGAAGATGAACAAGCCAGGCACGCGCGCCTGGAAGAACGAGAAGTCCTCGGCACCGGTCGCCAAGGGCGCGAGCTGCACCATGTCGCGGCCGGCGGCGCGCTGCAGGGTTGGCAGCATCCGCGCCGTGAGCGCCTCATCGTTGCGCGTGACGATGTAGCCAGAGTCGATCTTCACTTCGACGCGCGCGCCCGAGGCTTCGGCGATGTTCTGCGCCGTGGTCTGCACGCGGCGGAAGATGTCGGCCTTCTGTTCGTTGCTGAAGGTCCGGATGGTGCCGATCAGCACCGCGGAGTCCGGGATGATGTTGTTGCGCACGCCGGCGTTGAACTGGCCGACGGTGACGATCGCCGGATTCGCGGTGATGTCCGTCTGGCGCGAGATGATCGTCTGCAGACCCATCACGATCTGCGAGCCGACGACGATGGGGTCGATGCCGCCCCAGGGATTCGCGCCGTGCGTCTGCCGGCCGTGCACGGTGATGCGATACGAGTTCGACGCCGCCATCGTCGGGCCGGGGCGATACGTGATCTCGCCGAGCTTGCCCGACCACACGTGCAGCCCGAAGATCGCGTCGATCTTCGGATTGTCCATCACGCCGTCGGCGATCATGCGTTCGGCGCCGCCACCGCCATCGGGATGACCTTCCTCCGCGGGCTGGAAGATGAAGACGACGGTACCCGGGAGCTGTGCCTTCATGCCGGCCAGCACCTCGGCCGTGCCCATGAGGATCGCGACGTGATTGTCGTGCCCGCAGGCGTGCATTACGCCGACGTCTTGGCCGTTGTACGTCGCGCGCACGCGCGAACGGAAGGGCAGGTCCACCTGCTCGGTGACGGGCAGTCCGTCCATGTCGGCACGCAGCCCGACCGTACGGCCGGGGCGACCGCCGCGCAGCACGCCCACCACGCCGTGGCCACCGACGCCGGTGCGCACTTCCATGCCGAGGGCCCGCAGGTGCTCGGCGACCAATCGCGCCGTGCGCACTTCCTGACCGCTGAGCTCAGGGTGTTCGTGGATGTCGCGGCGCCAGGTGACGACCTTGGGCATCACGCTGGCGAGACGGCGGTCGAGCTCTGCGGTGAGCGGGGATTGCGCTTGGAGCGCAACGGGTGCGGCCGCGGCGAGCGCGGTGGCGGCGAGTGCGGAGGCGAACAGCGTACGCATCGAAGTGATCCGGGAAGCGGGGACGCGACCAGCCGGGTGACCCTCAAAAGATGGGCGAGACGGCCGACATATAGAAGCGCTCGGGCTGGCCCGATTCGGTTCGGGGTGGTAGCGTTGTGGCCACTCGCACCTCATTCGCCCAACAGGGGTCCCATGCGTCGCGTCGGTCCGTCGGAACTGCAGCGCTGATGTCGTCGACCGGGCACCTCGCGCAGCTCGATGCGCTCGCCGCCGCCTACGCGGAGGCCGGCCGTCGGTTCACGGCGTTGGAGGCCCGGCTGAACGACGCGCAGTGGGCCGCGCGTCCCGCACCGGTGGAATGGTCAGTGGCCGAGTGCATCGCGCACCTGAATCTCACGAGTGCCGCGATGCTGCCGCGGATGCGTGCTGCCTTCGAAGAGGCAAAGCGGTTGGCTCCCATCGGCGACCGGCCGTACCAGGGCTCGCTGTTCGGACGCCTGCTCGCCCGCATGGTCGGCCCCGTTCCCAAGATCCTCGGCCTACGCCTTGGCCGTACGAAGACGCCTGCGGCCTTCATGCCCGGCAGCGAGCTCCCGCGCGCGCAGGTCGTGTCGGAGTTCCGGCGCTGGCAGGCCGAGGAGCTCGCGCTCATCTGGAGCATCGAAGACCTGCCGATCGATCGCGTGCTGGTCGAGTCGCCCTTCGTCGCCGGCGCCCGCTACGACGGATTCTCGTCACTGTGGATCGTCGTGCGACACGAGCTGCGGCACATCGTGCAGGCGGAGCGGGCGTTGGAGCGGCTCGCGAAGTAAGGCCGCCGCCATCGCGCCGTTATGCGCGGCGTGCCATCCCGGTCGGCAGTCGCAGCGCGCTCTCGTCGTCGTTGATGGCCGTCGCGACATCGAGGGCCGTGCGCGACGCGGCTTCGAGCAAGGGGATGCCGGGGCCGAGGTAGCTGCCGCAGAACCAGAGGCGACGGCCACGCTGCGCCTGCAACAGGCGCACGTTGCGCGCGCCTTCCAGCGAGGCCGCGTTCACCAGCGGACGCTCGAAGCGCGCATGGGCACGCACCGTTTCGGCGCGCGGCTCGACAATGGGATTCCAGGTTTGGAACACTGGCGCCGAGCCCGCGAGGCCCGGCTGCACGCGGTTCATCCAGATGGTCGCCATCGGCTTGTCGTGCGCATCGCTGGTGATGAGGTTCACCGGGGCCCAGTGCGCGCGATCGCGTGGCGCGAGGCGCGCATCGGTATGGACGACGACCTCGCTGGCTTCGTAGGCGAAGCGCTCCAGCGCGTCCTTCTCGCGACGATACGCGCCGTCGAGCATCGCGGCGGCCTGATTGGCCTGCGTGGCGACCACGACATGGTCAAACACCTTCTCCCCGCCGTCCCAGGTGACGCGCACGCCGTCGGGGGCGGGGGCGATGCGTTGCACCTTGATGCCGCAGAGCACGGCGTGCACCGGCTCGGCGAGGCGTCGCACGACCTCGCGCGTGCCGAGCACGACGCGACGCACGCCGCCGAAGGTGATGCCGCGCGTGAGGTAGTCGAGGATGACCCGCGCCGGATACGCGCGCACCGCCGCGTTGGAGCAGGTGCAGACCGCCGCGAAGGTCGGAATCAGGAAGCCCTCCGCAAAGTCGCGGTCGAAGCGATGACGGTCCAGCCAGCTGCCGAGGGGCTCTTCGCTGTCTTGCAGGCCGACGAGGGCGGCGCGGGCGACGCGATAGAAGCGCAGCATCTCGCGATTGATGCGCAGGGCGCGACCGCCGAATGGCGAGGCGGGCAGGGGAATCGAACGTCCCGCGACGAGCCAGTTGGCGTAGCGGTAATAGGCCGCTCCGCCCAGCGTGCTGAACGACCCCGCATAGTTGGTGCGCTCGAGCTGCACGCCGAGCTGGTGGTACTGTGCGATCAGCGTCGGATAGTAGCCTTCGTAGAGCACGCGCAGCGGCACATCCACGCGGTAGGTGCCGCCGTCGTGTTCGAGGTCCAGCGAATGGGCGTCCATGCCGGCGACTTCATGGCGCTCCATGAGCGTCACGCGATGATGCGTGCTCAGCCGCCAGGCGGCGGAGAGGCCGGCGATGCCGCCGCCGATGACTGCAATGTCGAGACCCATCCGCACCTGCGCTGCTCCTCTCCGAGACCCGGGAAAGATGTGTGGTGGGTAGCCGCCGTGGAACCTGAAGGACCCTGACACCTCGCGGCCGGCCGTGCCGTACTGCAGCTTATGACCATGCAAGTCCAAGCGCCCACGCCTCCGATTCCGCCCGCACCCGGGCAGCCCACGCAGATCACCAGCGTGCAGACCCAGCAGGGCGTGCCCCAGACGGCCGCCGAGGTCCGCGCCCTGCGTGGGCAGCGCACCGAGCTGTCCAATCAGCTCAATTCGGCCACCGGGCGCCGTGATGACATCGTGGAGCAACTGCGCGAGGCCTCGGCCGCGGAACGGCCGGGACTCGAAGCGCGGCTCAAGGTGCTGGATGACCGCATCATCGAGCTGGAACAGGAGATTGCGCGCACCGGCGAGCTGATTGCGCAGACGCCGGGCAATCTCCTGCAGACATCCACGAGCTCCGGCGCTCCGACGACCCCGAACCTCAACTTCCGTTCCGTGGACGTCACCGGCATCGCCGTCGTCTTTACGCTCTTCGTGCTCGCGCCGATCGCGTTCACCGTGGCGCGCATGCTGTGGAAGCGGGCGAACAATCCGCCGGTGCCGCGGCTCGACACGGAAACGCAGGAACGCATGCGTCGGCTGGAATCGGCCGTGGACACCGTGGCGATCGAAGTCGAGCGAATCTCCGAAGGCCAGCGCTTCATGACGAAGCTGCTGTCGGAACGCGAGAAGCAACAGCAACAGCTCCCGCGCTGAACGCCGGAACGGGGCGAGGGGTGAAGCGGCGCGTGCTCGTGCGCCGCTTCACCCCTCGCCTGTATCCCCGGGGGGCCGCTTAGCTCGAGTAGTACGCGGCGTTCTCTTCGATGTAGCCCTTGGTCAGGTCGCAGCCGTAGGCGACGGCGCGTGACTCGCCGACGCCGAGGGCGATCTCCAAGTCCACGACTTCCTGCTTGAGTGCCTGACGCACCACGTTGTCGTCGAAGGCGAGGCGTTCGCCGCCCTTCACGACCTGGAAGCCGTTGATCCACGCGTCGGTGCTCGCCGGCTTGATGGTGCAGTCGAAGCACTTGCCCACCGCCATCAGCAGTCGCCCGACGTTGGGATCGGCGCCGTGCACCATCGTCTTGACCAGCGGCGAGTTGAGGACGCTCTTCGCGACGCGCTTCGCTTCCGTGTCGTTGAGCGCGCCACGCACGGAGACGCGCAGCAAGTGCTCGGCGCCCTCGCCGTCGCGGCCCAGGGTCTCCGTCATCTTGATGCAGCCCGCCACCAAGGCATCGCGGAACGCCGTTTCGTCCACGGTACCGGCCAGCCCGTTGGCGAGAATCGCGCAGGTATCGCTGGTGGACGTGTCCGTATCGACGCTCAGCATGTTGAACGAGCGTTCCACCGCGCCGCGCAGCAAGCGATCGAGCGTCGCGGCGTCGAGTGCGGCGTCCGTGAAGATGTAGGCGAGCATCGTCGCCATGTTGGGCTCGATCATGCCCGAGCCCTTCGCCACCCAGGTGATGGTCGCGTCGCCGACGCTGCAGGAGAACGCCTTCGGGAAGCTGTCCGTCGTCATGATGCCTTCGGCGCCGACGAGCGGATTGTCCTGCAACTCCGCGGCCATGCCGACGATACCGCGCTCGATCTTCTCGATCGGCAGTGGCACGCCGATCACGCCCGTGGAACTCACGAGCACGCGGCCCGCGTCGCTGCCGAGTTCCTTCGCCGCCGCGGCCGCCATGCGACGTGCGTTCTCGACGCCCGCGGCACCCGTCGCGACGTTGCTGACTTTGCTGTTCGCGACGATCGCGCGCAGGCGACCGCCCTTGATCGTCTCGCGCCCGAGGATGATCGGCGCGCCGGGAAAATGATTGCGCGTGAACACCGCAGCGGCATTCGCCTCGACCTCGCTCACGAACAGCGTGAGGTCCTTGGCCTCAGGCTTGAGGCCGACGTTGCGGGAGGCGCAGCGGAAGCCGCGCGGGAAGCGGGGACGGTCGTGGAAGGCGGCCATAGGGGAGGAATCTTAACGCGTCTTGGAACGCGGCGTCTGACAGGGTGATCACACCGTCCCCACCGGTCCTCGTTCACCAGGAGTTCATCGTATGCGTCCCACTCTGAAGGCTCTTGCCCTCGCGGCACTCGTTACCGGGTACGGTGGAATCGCCACCGCCCAGCAGGCGCCCGTCGCGCCGCGCGCCGGCGGCGGCGTGACCGCCATGTTGAACGCCCGTCGCCTGCTCGATCTCACCCCGCGTCAGGTGGCGCAGCTCGATTCGATCGAGCGCGGCCTGCACGCCGAGCGTCAGCGCGTCGCGGCGGCCATGCGTCCTGCCATGGACTCGATGCGCCAGCGCGTCCGCACGCAGGGTATGCCGCGTGATTCGGTGCAGCGGCAGCAGCTTCGCCAGCAGGCCGAGCAGCGTCGCGCGACGATGCGTCCGCAGATGGAGCAGCTGCGCGCGCGGGACTCGGCCGCCACGGCGGCCGCGGAGCGCCTGCTCAATGACACGCAGCGTGGAAAGTGGCGGGAGATGCAGGCCGAGCGTCGCGGTTTTGAGCGTGGCATGCGCGTGGGCCGCGACGGCCGCGGCGGACAGCGGGGTCCGGCCATGCAGGGGCGGCCGGGGCAGGGGCGCCCCGGGATGATGCGTGCGCGCCCGGGGCAGCGCCCTCCGCAGGGCCCGCCGCAGGTGCCGCCGATGCGGCGCCCGGCACCAGACGCTCGATAGAAGCTCGCGACGTCGGACGCTGTCCGCGTTGCGCGAAGGCCCGGGGGGACGCACTTTAGCGGCGTCTCCCCGGACTTTTTTCCGCACCCGCGCCAGGAGTGTCCTAATGTTCGCGTCTGCCGAAACGCCCACGCCCGCGCCAGCGCCGGCGTCCCTCGCCGAAGACTTCATTGATATCTGGTTCTCGCCGTCGACGGTCTTTGCCCGTCGCGTGAACGGCGGCGCGTGGGGACCCTTCCTCATCACGACGATCCTGCTCTGCGCGCTGTTCTTCGCCGCGATGGGCTCGATGCAGGGCATCTTCGACGCGGAGTTCGCCAAGGCGCTGGCGGAGGCGCGCGCGCAGAATCCGGCGATGACCGACGCGCAGGCCGCGCAGATGCAGGGCATCATGGAGGGCAGCCTCAAGTACGGCGGACTGGTGGCGATGCCCATGATCATCGGCGGCTTGGGACTCGTCGTCTGGCTGCTGGCCAAGATCTTCGGCGGTACGCTGAGCCTCGGCGGCGGCATCATGGTCGCGTCCTTCGCGTACCTGCCGAAGGCGCTGGACCTGCTGGTCTTCCTGGCGCAGAGCTTCGTCCTGAACGGGCCGGCGACGTCCAAGTTCCAGTACTCGGTCGGTGTGGGTCGTTTGCTCGACCCCAACATGAACCAGGGTGTCTACAACCTGCTGGGCCGCGTCGATCTGTTCACGATCTGGGTGACGGTGCTCATCACGCTGGGCCTGATGCACACCGCGAAAGTGGAACGCACGAAGGCGATCGCCGCCGGCGTCGGCCTCTGGGTGCTCGGTGGCCTACCCGCGCTGCTGCAAGTGTTCCGCGGTTGAGGCGTTCCAGCTCGGCTCGAGCACGCCGGCGTCGACCAGTACGCCCTCGACGGCCTCGGGCACCATCGTGGGCCAGAGAATGAATCCCTGCAGCAAGATGAGCGGCCGCGGCGTCCGGTTCGTGCCGCGGTACCGCCATCGGGCCCAGAGCTCATAGGCGAACGCCACGCCACCGCCGAAGGCGGCGAAGATGCACCAAGTGGCGAGCGCGACGCGCCACTCGAGGGTGACGAACATCCAGGCGCCGATCGCGTAGGCGGTGGCGATGCCCATGATGCGCACGCTCTTGAGCACGGGATTGAAGACCAAGCAGCAGCCCGTGAAGAGCGCGACGCCGAGCAGCATGAGCGCCCAGAGCACGTTGATGTACCAGATGTTCATGAGGCCCGAAGCTACCGGTCGCCGCGGCGCCTCGCCATCGGGGAATCACCGCTACGGCGATCAGCCGCGGCGCGGCGACTCCGGCACGAGGCGGATCGCGAAGCAGTGCTTCTCGCCGACCTCGATCTCCGTCTTGTCCTTCGCGTAGCGCGTGATCTTCTCGGGATACGTCCCGAGCGGCACGCGCGAGAAGCCGCAGCTCAGGAACAGCTCGTCGGAGTACGACACCGCGAAGAGGTCCGTGTAGCCGCGCGTGCGCGCCAACTCGACGGCGGCGGCGATCAGCTGCCGCCCGTAGCCACTGCCATGCAGGTCTTCGTCCACGGCCAGCGAGATCAGCTCGGCGACGCTCGGCGAATACTCGTCGAGCGCCACGCAGCCGATGATGCCGCCCTGGCCATCGCGCAGCACACGATAGTCCGCGAGATGGTTGGCCGCGAAGTCCGGCGTGCGCGCGAGGGTGAGCCCCGCCGCCGAGTAGCGGTTGTTGAGGGAGAGAAGCTGACCGATGTCGGTTTCGTGCGCGGGACCGATGTGGGCGTTCATCGTTCGACTGCCTCGAGGCGCTTGAGCGCCACGCGGATGGGGAGCAAAGTGGCGGCGATGCAAAGCAGCGCGGCGAGACCGAAGCCAACGATCATCTCGGTGGGTTCGATCGGTTGTTTGAAGGCCTGCGCCGCAAGATAGCCATACACGGGCCGCGCCTCGAGCACGATGACGCCGCCGATGAGGGCGACGGAGGCCATCATGTACAGCAGGCCGCCGAAGCTCGTCGGGATCTGCGCCGCATTCTCCGTTTCGAACTGCGGGAACATCGTGCCGAAGCCGATGGCCATGCCGGAGAGCGCGAAGGTCATCAGCGCGATGGTGCCGACCGAGACGTAGAACATGAACTCGCTGACCTGCAGCAAGTAGTCCGTCACGCCGACGATGGCGATGGCCAGCGCGAGCAGCGGCAGCGTGCCCACCCAGAACTTGGCCCAGAGCAGGTCCTTCACGGCCATGGGGCTGGAGCGCAGCAGCCACAGCGTGCGCCCCTCGAGGGACACGCCGGGGAAGATGAAACGCGCCGCGATCGACGCGAGCACGAAGCCCGCGAGCACGAGATTCAGGAAGGGCACGACGTTCACGAGGAAGAACGTGATGCCCTCGCCGGAGAGCGGCAGGAACTTGATGTTGTACACGTACACCACGACGAGCACGGCCAGCAGGATGAGCTGCGACCACTGCGTGGTATCGCGGAAGAACAGGCGGACTTCTTTCAGCACCAACTCACGGCGCAGGATGCCAAAGGGCTTCAGGACGGTCTCGCCGACGGCGGCGAGGAATCCGCCTTGCTTCACCCAGCGCTGCGCGCTCTCCTGCGCCTTGCTGAAGCCCGTGTGGTACAGCCAGCGGTGCAGCATGGCGCCCAGCACGAAGGCGGCGAGCGCCGTCGTCCACAGCACGTACATCGAGAGCCAATCCGGCGCGCCGGTGAGATAGCCCATCGTTGACTTCTGCACCCATTCGCTGGGCAGCAGCGGCGAGGTGGGCGTGCGCAGCACCGCGATGAAGTCGAGCAGCGAACGGAAACCCTCGGGGCGGGCGAGGCGCTCCGGACGGATGAGCCGGAACAGCAGCACGATGCCACCGGCGGCGAGCACGGCGATCACCGAGAGGATGTCACGCGTGCGCCGCGCCGGGAACACGTTGACGAGGATCAGCGTGAGCGCCGAGCCGATCACCGCGGGGATGATGAACATCGGCAGCATCAGCGACACGGCCACCAGCGGGAACAGCCAGCCGCCGTCGTAGACGATGCCGTAAGCCGTGAACATCGGGATCGCGACCAGCGCCACCATCCAGCTCGACGCGATGATCGTCTCGAGCAGCTTCGCGCCGTAGAGGCGCAGCCAATCGACCGGCGCCGAGACCAGCATGTCGAGGTCCTTCGCGAGGAAGAAACTCGAGAGTGCCGTGATCACGTTCGATAGCAGCAGGATGCTCGTGAAGCCGAGGAGCAGGAGGCCGAGCAGCTTGCCGGCGAGCAGCGCGCCGATTTCCTCGACGCCGCGGAAGTACGTGAGCAGCCGGTACAGCACGCCGAAGATGAAGGCCCAGAACATCAGGCCGACGAATCCGAGCACCGCGAATCGGGCGCCGCGGCCCTTCTCGCCAGCGACGGTGCGGGCGCGGGCCGTCAGCCACTTCGGGAGCAGCAAGTGCAGCAGCGGTGGATCGGGCAGCGGCGCCTCGGCGTCGTGCCCGGCCACCACCGGCGGCCGCATCACGTCGGGCGTCGCACTCATCGCGCTACGTCCTTACGCATCGAGCACGTCCATGAGGTCGCGGGCAGCGTTCTCGCCCGTCAGGCGCAGGAACAGCTCCTCCAGGCCCTTCTCGCCGCCCTGCAACTGCTCACGCAGCTGCTGCATGTTGCCGTAGGCCTTGATCTCGCCCTGCACGATGATCGCCAGGCGGTCACAGAGCGACTCGGCGACTTCCAGCGTGTGCGTCGAGAAGATGATCGTGTGCCCGCGATGCGTGTACTCGCGGAACAGGTCCTTGAGGATGCGCGCCGCCTTCGGGTCGAGACCCACCATCGGCTCGTCGACGATGATCACCTCAGGCCGGTGCACGAAGGCACTCGAGATGATCAGCTTCTGCCGCATGCCGTGCGAATAGCTCTCGACGAGTTCGTCGCGCCATTCTTCGAGGTCGAAGAGGGCCAGCAGCTCGCGCGCGCGGTGTTCGACGTCGTCGCCCTTCTGGTCGTACAGGCCCGCGACGAAGCGCAGGAACTCGGCGCCCGTGAGCTTCTCGTAGATGAACGGCCGGTCAGGGATGAAGCCCAGCTTGCTCTTCGCGGCGACGGGATCGGCGATGAGGTCCACGCCGGCGACGCGGATGCTGCCGCTGG
>PNKF01000046.1 GCA_013822285.1 Gemmatimonas sp. | reverse complement strand
GTTCCCCGTTGCTGTTCCCTTGTTCTGGTCCAATCTACGCATCTGCGCTCGGGCCCGACTAAATTCCCGCGCAGCACTCCGACCTCCAGCCGGTGGTGTTCGTTCCGCATCTTCCTTTCAGGTGACCCAGGGCCGACGGCCCTCTGAGGAGTCCCCCCAGTGTCCGCTTCTGCGTCTGCGCATCCCGCGCCCGACACGTTCGTTCGCCGCCACCTCGGTCCGTCCGAGGCTGAGCAGGCCGAAATGCTCAAGGAACTCGGCTACAGCTCGCTCGATGCATTCATCGACGCGACCGTTCCCGACAACATCCGGTTGCGCCGCCCGCTGGCGCTGCCGGCGGCGCAGTCCGAGCAGGAGGCGCTGGCCGCCTTCCGCGCCGAGATGAATGCGAACGACGTGCGTCGCTCGTTCATCGGCATGGGTTACTACGACACGCATGTGCCGGCGGTGATCCAGCGCAACATCCTCGAGAATCCGGGCTGGTACACGGCGTACACGCCGTACCAGGCGGAGATCGCGCAGGGCCGACTCGAAGCGCTGCTCAACTACCAGACGGTGGTCAGCGACCTCACGGGCCTGCCGATCGCGAATGCGTCGCTGCTCGACGAAGGCACGGCGGCCGCCGAGGCGGTGACGATGGTGCATGGCATCGTCGGCAAGGACGGGCGCGACACCTTTTTGATCGCGAAGGACTGCCATCCGCAGACGATCGAAGTCGTGACGGCGCGCGCCGAGGCGCGTGGCGTGGACGTGAAGGTCGTCGATGTCGCGAAGATGAAGCCGAATAAGAAGACGGCGGGCGTGCTGCTGCAGTACCCGAACACGACGGGCCAGGTGGAAGACTACCGCGCGCTCTGCGAGGCGGTGCATGCGGCTGGTGGCCTCGTGATCGTTGCGACGGACCTGCTGGCGCTGACGCTGCTGCAGCCGCCGGGTGAGTGGGGCGCGGACGTGGCGGTGGGCAACTCGCAGCGCTTCGGCGTGCCGTACGGCTTCGGCGGCCCGCACGCGGCGTTCTTCGCCACCAAGGATGACTACAAGCGCCAGATCCCGGGCCGCATCATCGGCGTGTCGCGCGACGCGACGGGCCGCGCGGCGCTGCGCATGGCGTTGCAGACGCGCGAGCAGCACATCCGTCGCGAGAAGGCGACGTCGAACGTGTGCACGGCGCAGGTGCTGCTCTCGGTGATGGCCGGCATGTACGCGGTGTGGCACGGGCCCGATGGCCTGAAGCGCATCGCGACCCGCGTGCACTACTTCGCCGAGCTGTTCGCGGCGGGCGTGCGCAAGCTCGGCATGGAGCCGGTGGCGGGCATCTTCTTCGACACGGTCACGGTGCCGGTGGGCGGCAATCTCCGGAAGATCGTGAAGGCGGCCGGGAAGCTTGGGCTCAACCTGCGCGTCGTCGACAAGAAGCACCTCGGCGTCTCGATGGGCGAGAACACGAAGGTCGCCGACATCAGCGACCTGCTCACGGCGTTCAACATCGGCCAGCCGCACGGGCTCGACCTCGACGCGCTGGGCAAGACGATCGACGCCCGCTACGACGAGCGCGTGCGCCGCACCAGCGACTTCCTCACGCATCCGACGTTCTCCAAGTACCACTCGGAGACCGAGATGCTGCGCTACATGCGGAAGCTCGAGTCGCGCGACCTGTCGCTGACGCACTCGATGATCCCGCTGGGCAGCTGCACGATGAAGTTGAACGCCAGCGCGGAGATGTATCCGGTGACCTGGCGCGAGGTGGGCGGCATCCACCCGTTCGCGCCGGCCGAGCAGACGCTGGGGTACCAGTCGATGTTCGTCCGATTGGAGAAGGCCTTGGCCGAGGTGACGGGCTTCGCGGCCGTGTCGCTGCAGCCGAACGCCGGCTCGCAGGGCGAGTACGCGGGTCTGCTGGTGATCCGTGCGTATCATCGCGCGCGTGGACAGGGGCACCGCAACATCTGCCTCATTCCGCAGTCGGCGCACGGCACCAACCCGGCCTCGGCGGTGATGGCGGGCATGCAGGTGGTGGTCTGCGCGACGGACGCGAATGGCAACATCGATGTCGCGGACGTGCGCGCGAAGGCCGAGCAGCACTCGCAGAACCTCGCCGCGCTGATGGTGACGTATCCGTCGACGCACGGCGTGTTCGAGGAGAGCATCAAGGACATCTGCGCCATCATCCATGAGCATGGCGGCCAGGTGTACCTCGACGGCGCGAACATGAACGCGATGGTCGGCATCAGCCGTCCGGGCGACATCGGCGCGGACGTCTGCCACCTGAACCTGCACAAGACGTTCTGCATCCCGCACGGTGGCGGTGGCCCGGGCATGGGCCCGATCGGCGTGGTGGCGCACCTCGCGCCGTACCTGCCGGGTCACGGCGTGGTGGGCCTGGAGCCGAAGGAGACGCGCATCGGCGCCGTGAGCGCGGCGCCCTGGGGCTCGGCGAGCATCCTGCCGATCTCGATGATGTACATCGACATGATGGGCGGCGAGGGCCTCACGCAGGCGACGAAGGTCGCGATCCTCAATGCGAACTACGTGGCGCAGAAGCTGAAGGGCCACTACGAAGTGCTGTATCGCGGCAAGAACGGCCATGTGGCGCACGAGTGCATCCTCGACACGCGTCCGCTGAAGGCGGCGGCGGGCATCGAGGTGGAAGACATCGCGAAGCGCCTGATGGACTACGGCTTCCACGCGCCGACGGTGAGCTTCCCGGTGGCGGGCACGCTGATGGTGGAGCCGACGGAGAGCGAGTCGAAGGCCGAGCTGGATCGCTTCATCGAGGCGCTGATCAGCATCCGCGAGGAGATCCGCGACATCGAGCGCGGCGTGCTGTCGCGCGAGGACAACCCGCTGGTGCATGCCCCGCACACGCAGGACGTGGTGGTGACGGACGGCTGGACGCGTGGCTACTCGCGTGAGCGTGCGGCGTATCCGCTGCCGTGGGTGCGTGAGCGGAAGTTCTGGCCGTCGGTGAGCCGGATCGAGAGCGCGTTCGGTGACCGCAACCTCGTGTGCTCGTGCCCGCCGATCGAGGAGTACGCGCAGGCGTAACGGCTTTGCCACAGAGGCACCGAGGCGCGGAGGATTGCGCTGGTTCGAGCACTGCAAATGCTTGGGGGTCCGCACCGACGCTTCGGTGCGGACCCCCAAGGCATTTAGATCGATTGGGCCGAGCTCTCCGCGAGGCACGCAAAGCTCTGTGCCTCCGTGCCTCTGTGGCCTGCTGTTACTGGCCCAGCAGCTTCCCGTACGCGGCGGCGTCCATGAGGCCGGCGAGGTCGGCGGCGTTGACCTTGAGCTTGATCATCCAGCCGTCGTTGTAGGGATCGGTGTTCACGAGGGCGGGCTCGCCATCGAGCTTGGCGTTGACCTCGACGATCTCGCCCGCCAGCGGCGAGTAGAGCTCGCTCACGGCCTTCACGGCTTCGATGGTGCCGAAGACCTCGTGCGCGGCGACCTTGCGGCCCGGCTTGGGCAGGTCGAGGAAGACGATGTCACCGAGCTCGCCCTGGGCGTAGTCGGTGATGCCCACGAGGACGACCGAGGCATCGGCCGTCTTCTTCACGTACTCGTGGTCCTTGGAATAGAGAAGATCCGCGGGGATCGACGACACGCGTGGCTCCGGAGGGGGGTGCGAGAGGAAACTTGCTGACTGCGAAGGCTACGCCGCTCGGGAGCGAGAATCAAGCAGTGGCGGCGGCGTTGAGTGCCTTCCAGAGGGCGTCGACCTGCGCGGCGAGTGCCTCGCGCGAGCTGTCGTTCTCGATGATGTAGTGCGCGCGCGGCCGCTTCTCGGCGGCCGGCATCTGCGCCGCGATCATGGCGTCGGCGTCGCTGGCGCTCAGCCCACGGTCGCGCATCAGGCGCTCGCGACGCAGTTCGGCGGGGGCATCGACCAAGATGATGCGGTCCATCTCGCGGTCGAGGCCGACTTCGAAGAGCAGCGGGATGTCGCAGATGACCAGTCGCGCGCCGCTGGCCCGCAGGCGTTCGACGGCCGCGGCGCGCAGTCGCGCGACTTCGGGGTGGACGATGGCGTTCAGCGTCTGGCGGGCCGAGGCGTCGCGGAACACCACCTGGCGCAGGGCGGCCCGATCGAGGTCGCCGTCTGGCGTCAGCATCTGCGGGCCGAAGCGCTCGACGATGGCGGAGAGGGCAGCCGAGCCCGGCGCGACGGCCTCGCGGGCGAGGAGGTCGGCGTCGATGATGGGCGCGCCGTGGGCGGCGAGCCCTGCGGCGACGGCGGATTTGCCTGCGGCGATGTTGCCGGTGAGACCGACGATCAGCATCGCAGAATCGTAGCCTTGGGGGGTAGATTGTGCATCGTGTCGCAGCGCCGCCCCGGGTTCACCGTCGCAGAGATTCTCATCGTCATCATCCTTATTGGTTTGATGGCGAGCTGGGTTGTTTCTCGCTTCACCAATATGAACTACCGGATGGATGCCAACGTCCGGATGCTGCAGAACACCATTATGGCTGCCCAGCAGACGGCCATCAATCGAAACGTGGTGGTGCAGCTGATGTTCGACGCGTCAAGCGACAGCGCGATGCGGGTGCGAATGCTGCTGGACGCGGACGACGATGGTCAGGTCTCCGTCAACGAGACGGTGAGCTATCGGCCGCTCGATGGTGCGCGATTCTTGGCCCCGGATAGCACGATCGACGGCGCGGCGGCGGCCTACGTTACGGGACCTGGGTTGGTGAGCGGTCGGCCCGCGCTCATGCAGGCGCTTCGCATTGCACCCAACGGCACGCTTGGCGGCGACGTCGTCATCTACATCGGAACCGTGAGCACGCGTCCGTATGATCTACGCGCCCTGGCCGTCACGGGGGCGACGGCGCGTACGGCGTTCTGGAGCAACGCGAACGGCGCGTGGCGCCGACGGTCGTACTAGCCGTCAGGACGCAGTGGTGCCGAGTTCGAGCACGAAGCGGCTCGCCACCCATGCTGCGCCGCCTTTGCTCCGGATTTCTTGCGGCGTCGCTCCGAGATAGCGCTGGCAGGTGTTTCGGAACGCCGAGCCGGATGGGAAGTCGAGCAGTCGTGCCACGCCGTCGGCTGTGCGCTGTCCATCCTCGAGCATTTGCGCGGCGACGATCAGGCGACCCCAAGTGATGAGCTTTTGCGGCGGCGGACACTTGGCGTCCACGAGTGCCAGCAGCAGGGCGCGTTTGGACGCCCCGCAGATCTCGGCGAGGCGCTGACCTGTCAGGCGAAGGTGGGCGCGTGTGACCGCGACCATGATGGCGTCCCGAACCAAGGCACTGAACCCGCTGACGCGAGGACGGAGCAGCTGAGCGACGCCTCGAGCTTCAGCGCGCTCGAGCACCGCGCGGAACGCGGCTGGGGTGTCATCCTGGCCGGCGATCAAGAGGCCATCAAGGCCAGCGCGACCCGCGTCGAACAAATCGCGCGCCCGTTCTGGGGTCACCGTGACGTAGGCGACGAGGGAGATGCGCTCTGCCCGCAGTTTGAGTCGCCGAATCACGTCGAACTGCGCCTTGCCCTCGGCGAAGAGGTCGAGGATAGCCAGCGTGACGGAATCATCCTTGCAGGCCTGCTCCAACGCCTCCCACGACGAGCAGTGGATGAGCCGATGCTCGCCGTGCACGGCAGCATTCAGGCGCTGGAGCGCCTGGGGGTCGGTGATCATCGCGGCGAGGGCAGCCATAGGAATGGGATATGTGCGGGTGACGGCTCGAAAGCAATATCATATTGTGACAGTTCCTTGGCTGCTGGCCGTGGACGGTCGCCTGTTTGCCGTGTCCAGAACCTGCGCTCTATAGTTTACCTGTGATGCCCAAGTTCCGATTCGCTGTCCGACGCGGCATGACGCTCATCGAGGTGCTTTTCGCCGTCGTGATCATGTCTGGCGTGATGCTGTCGCTGTCGCGGTTCGGCCAGGGATTCGCGCGAGCGAGCCGCAATGCCGCGTACCTCACGATCGCCAGCGACCTCGCCACGGGGCGGCTCGAGGCGGCGCGCTCGCACGGGACCTATTCGACGCTGGTGAGCACGTTCCACAACACGACGGAGACGAGCGCGACCTCCGGTGCGAACCCCTCAATGGCAGGGTACGCTGGGTACACGCGCACGACGCTGGCCGTTTCGACGGTCACCGACAGCACCGATTTCGTGACGGTGACGGTGACGGTGAGCTCGCCCGATCTCTCGACACCCGTGTCGAAGACCGTCATCATCGGCGCCTTCTAATCGTGCGCCGCCGCAGGGGGTTTACGATTGTCGAGATGGTCGTCGCCATGGCGCTGACCATGATGGTGTTTGCCATTACGCTGCCGTTTGTGCGGACGCAGTCGAGGGCGCTAGGCGACAACGCGGGACGCCTCGACGCGGACCAGATCGCTCGGTATGCGCAGCGCGTCATCGACAAGGACCTGCGTGTGGCCGTGGCCGATGCGTCGCAGCCGCTGATCGTGTACGCCGGGCCGATGGCCATCGCGTTCAACGCGAACCTCATTGCCCGGGACACCTTGGATCCCAGTGCGCTCGAACTCGATACGTCGGTGGACACCACGCTCTCGGAGGCGTGGCGCGTGGGCCAGGCCGGCACGCTGCCGCTGACGGCCCGCACGTACCCGACGGTCACATACACTGACGGCGCGGGTTCTCCCAGTCGCAACGAGACGGTGATGTACTTCCTGCGAGCCGATACCGTGACGGGACGCAGCGACGTGTACGTGCTCTACCGACGCGTGAACGGGCGGGACTCGACGCAGGTGGTGCGCGGCATCTACGTGCCCGCCGACTCGGCATTCTTCAGCTACTACACGATGAGCGGCGGCACGCTGAGCCGGATCGCGGCGGCGAGCCTGCCGATGTGGTGGGACTCCGCCGGCATCGGAAACATCCGCGCGGTCGGTGTGCGCTCGGCGGGATTCTTCCGGAATGCGCAGACGGGAGAGGACGTTATCCGCGCGATCTTCTGGACCGTGATGCTTGAGAATCGCACCGCGACGGGTCGGGACTGCGGTGCGGCGCCCGCGACTCCGCCGGCGAGCAACGCGTCGCAGTTCAGTCTCAACCGTACCAACAGTAGCCGCGCCCACCGCGTCGAGGTGGATTTCTCTCCGTCGAGCGACGACGGCGCCACCAACCCGGACCTCACGCACTACATCATTGAACGGAAGCTCTCGACCGAAACGAACTGGACCGCGATTGCGACGGTCCCCGCAACGCGAGCGTCCTCGTACCAGTGGACAGACGTGTTTCCGAAGCTTGCCGGTGCCGGCGGGGCAACGGTGACGGTCAGCTACGGAGTGCGTGCCGTGGATTGTGGGGGCTTAGCCTCCGCTCGCGCCACGAGAAGCTCGGTGACGCTTCCGTGACCTGGCTCCGTTCGCGTCGTGGCTCTGCGCTGATCTTGGTGTTGCTCATGACGTTGGCGGTGGCCGCGTTGGCCATCGCCGCAATCTTCATGACGTCGAGTGCGGGGTTGTTGTCGCGCTTCTACGATCGGGAGCGCCTGTTCCGGTATGCTGCTGAGTCGGCGTTAGAGGTTCAGCGGACGCGCCTTGAGAGCGACGTCGCGCCGGCAATCCCTGATACGGGCTATCGCGTGCTCGTGACCGGCTGGAAGCTCCGCGATGCCACTGGCGTCGAAGTGCCGAACGTCTCGGTGAACGTGTACGCCGCGGTGACTGGCGATACGTCGGGGACGCACTTGCCATTCGTGACGCTGCTGGCCCAAGCGTATGACCCGAGCGGTACGCGGCATGTGCGTCGAATGGACCTGCGCCGCGAGAGCTTTTCGCGCTATCAATACTTTGTGGACTCGTTCCCGAGTGGCGTCACGTTCGGGCCCGGAACAGTTGGGGGGCGAGTGCACAGCAATCGGAACTGGGTGAACTCCAGTTCTGGGAACCGCTTCCTCGATACAGTCACGGTCGGCGGGACTGTCTCGGGTTCGGCGACTTTCGATGTCGACAGCCTACCTGGGGCGATGCCAGTGCCGTACCCGAGGGACTCGACGTTCGCTCGGCTCGATACCCTGGCGAATTCAGCGGGGTTGCGATTTGCAACGGCCGGCGTGGCGACGCGCCTGGAGTTCACGGCCTTCGACGCCGACAATGACGGAGCGGTAGAAGCCAATGAAGGCTTCTTCCGAGTGTTTGACCTGTCAGCACTCGACGCGAGCTACTTCGAAGTCGCGCCCTCTGTCTCGTACAGCATTTTCACGCCGTACTACTCATGGGACGATCCCCGCATCCAGAAGCTCTGTGGGGCGTTCTACTTGATTGGCAGCACCTGGGAGTTCTTCCCGGTTGCGGTACATCGTGTGGACTGGGTCCAAACGCGCATCGCAACGAGCACGATGCCCAGTGGAGTCAACACGAATCAAATTGATGATTACAACGCAACCGAGACCAATCGCATCCTGTCCATGCCGACGGCACGGTGCTTTCCTGCTGGGTCGCCGTACCTCCTTCTCACGGAGCGCTTTACCGATGCGAGCGGTACCTACACTGGGAACGACGCGCAGGACGTCCTGCCATTCGGCAACGTCGCCGCAGGCGGACGCTATGGTGGCACGGCGACGACTTTTACTCCTAAGAGCCGGACCTGCAATTTCTCGACGACACGAGACAACGCAGGAGTCTGCAGCGGTGGACTCGCGACAATCGGAGCATGGAGGTCGGGAACTTCGCCCACGGGCATCTCCACGAGTGTTCGTCCATCCGCAGAGCACCCATTCTTGTGGGCACTCGGGGCACCGTACAACAATGTGTCGCGCGGAGTGATCTCCGTTTCCTCGGGAACACCGTACATCTCCGGGACCCTGACGGGCCGAGTCACCGTACGCGCAGCGGCGGGCGTTCGCATCATCGACGACATCACATACGCCACGCCACCGAACCTCCCCGAGGCCGAGTGCGCGACCGCGTTGGGCGTAGTTGCTGTCGGAGACATCCTAGTTGTCGATGGAATGCTTAATCGCACCCGGCGAGTCGGCGAGGCGTCGGGTTTTGGGGGCGTCAGTCCTTCGAACTACTTCCACGGTGGCAGCGTCTTACGCACCTCACTCCATGGCTTCTTCATGAGCCTGACTGGGACCGTGGGTGTGAGTAACGCATCCGGGATCTCCGGCGCGAGCGGTAGCCAGCCGGCATGTCCAGAAGGGTCGTCCACCACGGCGAGTGGAGGATGCTTGGCCAACGTCGGTGGGTTCATCATGCGTACCTTCAGCGCTCACTACGGTGGCTCGGGATCCGGCTTTCGCTACTCGGGCACGCCTGATCGCTGCTCGTACTCGACGCGGCGGCCGCCCTTCTTCCCGCTGACGAACCGCTACACGCGCGTACGTACCCTCGAAGTCGAAGCGACCCGGGCCAACACGCCGCCGGAAATCCGCTCGCTGCTACTTCGCCTGAAAGGCAAGTCGCTCTAGCGGGCGGGGTCCGCCCACCGCTGTAGTCATGTAAGGCGTTGCAGCGAAACATCTTGGAGCTTCGGCGCGACGGATCGTCATTGTCGGCGCCCCACTCATGCGTGGTTCCACGCAACCCTCCGCGCCCTCGCGCTGTCTCTGGTGTGAACACCGAAGTCCGGTCCGCGAACCCCACCTCGTGACAGACGCTCAACTCATCGCCGACATCCTGCGGGGCGACGCACTCGCGGAGCGCAAGCTCTACGATGCGCACGTGGACCGCATCTATCGGCTGGCGTGGCGGATGTCCGGGGACGAGACGCTGGCCCGCGACTTCACGCAGGACACCTTCATCCGCGCCTTCGATCGGCTCGGCGAGTTCCGCGGAGACTCCTCGCTCGCGACCTGGCTGCATGCGATCGCGACGTCGGTGATCCTCAACGGGCTCAAGAAGGTGCGACGCATCCACGGACGGGAGATCGGCGGCGATGAAATGCCCGACGCCATCATCCCGACCCGCGAGGCGGAGCCGGACCTCAAGCTCCGGCTGCGACGCGCAATCGATGGACTTCCCGATGGGTATCGCACGGTGTTCGTGATGCACGACGTGGAAGGCTACACGCACGAAGAGATCGCCAACGCGCTGGGCATCCAGCCAGGCACCTCGAAAGCACAGCTGCACCGGGCACGCGCCCGTTTACGTGATGAACTGGCGGACTTCGCCGGGGAGTGGGCCGTATGAGCGAGCAACAGTTCGAAGACTTCCTCAAGCGCAACGCGAGCGACTACAACGCGCCGCCGGCGGCGACGCCGCGCGACGAGATGTGGTCGGCAATCGCGGAGGCACGCGCCGCACGACGCCCGGCGGCGGCGCCAGGCTCGGGTGCTGCGACGGTCGTCTCCATGGACTCGCGCCGCCCGGTGCGCCGCTACGCACCCTGGATCGGCATGGCCGCGACGCTGCTCGTCGGCATCGGCATCGGGCGCTTCATGCTCAGCACGCCTGCCGCGACGACGGTCGCGCAGGCCGACAGCAGTGCCGGCGCGCCGACCAGCCCGACGGTCACGGTGGTCAGCGATTCTCCGGCTGGCGAGATCCTCACGATGGAAGCCACTGACAGCACGGCGGGCGAGCCGCTTCGCACCGCGCCGCTGCGTAACACACCGCTGTTGCCGCAGGCGCGCTTGGTCTCGGCTTCGCCGTCACGCACCCTGCCGGCCGCCACGCGCGCCGAACCGAACACGGCCTTCACCCTCGCCTCGCGCGATCACCTGCAGCGCGCCGAGGCCCTGGTCTCGGTCGTCGCGGCAACGCCCGCCGATGCCACCATGGACTCCCTCACTGGGAAGTGGGCTCGTGAGATGCTCACGAACACGCGCCTGCTCCTCGATTCACCCGCCGGAGACGATCCCGTGCGGCGTCGCCTGCTGGAGGACCTCGAGACGGTCCTCGTGCAACTCATCCAGCGCTCGGGCGCTGCTGCCGAGGAGCGCGAGCTCCTCGACCGCACGCTCGAACGCACGCAACTCCTGACTCGGCTGCGCACGGGCGCAGCTGGCATCTGAGGCAATCATGAAGCTCCTGACCCTGTCGTTCCTTGCCCTGATGGGCGCCGGCGCCGCCGTCGAGTTGCCGGCATCGCCCGATCCGATCCCCGCCGTGAGCTACGCGCCGGAAGATGCGGCCGATTCGCTGTGGCGCGCCGGACGCGTGGCGATCGCTGACGAAGACTGGCGTCGCGCCGCGCGGCTCTTCGAGCAACTCGTCACCGAGCATCCGACGTCGGCATACGCCGGCGACGCGCTCTATTGGCAGGCCTTTGCGTTGCAGCGCACGGGCAACAGCAGCGATCTGCGCCGCGCGGTGCGTGCGCTGGAGACGCAGCGCGAGAAGTATGCGAGCAGCGCGACCTGGGCGTCGGGCGAAGGCTCGGCGTTGCTGAACCGCGTGAACGGGCGTCTGGCGCGCACGGGAGACGCTGAGGCGGGTGCGGCAGTCGCTGCGGCGGCCGCGGAGATCGCTGCAACCGTGGCCCCCGCGGCTTTGGAGATGGCGGCGGCGGTGGCGCCAGCGGCCATCGAAGCAGCAGTCGCGTCGGGTCAGTTGAGCGCCGCCGAGGCGGAACGCGCCCGCGCGGAGATGACGCGCGGATTGGCCGAAGCGCGGGCCGAGATGGCGGGGGCCCGAGCCGAGATGGCGGGCGCACGCGGCAGTGCTGCCATGGAGCGCGACGCGGCCCGCATGCGCACGGAGTCGGCCCGCATGCGCAGCGGTCGCGGCCGTGATGAGATCCCACCCGAGTGCGAAGGCGTGATCGGCGACGAGCGCATCGAAGCGCTCAATGCGCTGATGCAGATGAACTCGGACCAGGCCCTGCCGGTGCTGCGCCGCGTGCTCGAGCGCCGCGACCGCTGCTCGGAAGTCCTGCGCCGCAAGGCAGTGTTCATCGTGGCGCAGCGTCGCAACGACGAAGCGGCCGACAT
>PNKF01000045.1 GCA_013822285.1 Gemmatimonas sp. | reverse complement strand
TTCATGCGCTCGCGGTCCATCAGGCCTTCGATGACTTCCGTGGCGAGCCCGCCGCCGAGTTCGACTTGATCGACCGTCGAGCCGGCGCGCGGCAACCAATCGTAGCTGGCGTCGCCGCCCGGCGGCACCGGCGGGATCAACGCCAACACGCGCTCCGGCACCTCGAGCTGCGCCGGCTGCACGGCGTCGAGCGCCAGGGTGAGCGCCGCCCGCTGCTCCGCCACCGGGATCACCGTCGTCGGCACCTGACCGTCGCCGCGCATCGCGTAGCGGAAGTCCATCCCGCCGACGGTCTTGATGACGCCCTCCAGCGAGTAGCGGTGATGCAGGTAGACGTGGAGGAATCGCATGGAGAGCAGGTACATCGGCTCGCCGGGCTGGATGGCCCGCTCGTCGAAGGCCTGCATGGCCACGCGGCGCACGGCCATCGTGCGGTTCACCGCATCCACCATGGTCGCACCTTCAACCCAACGCGTCGCGGTCGGGATCGAGCCGTCGGCGCCCGCGTGCTGGTCGGCGATGAAGCGCACGTTGCGCGTAATCATCTCCTGCACGATGCGCTGCAGGCCGGCCGTCTCAGCCTGCGCATCCGGATACCAGGTGTAGCCGTAGCGAATCGCCAGCGAGTCCCAGGCACCGGCCATCGGGGCGTAGGCCTGCGAGAGATCCAGCGTATTGTTCGCGCCCACGCTGATCAGCGGGAACGGATAGTCCATCACCGACGAACGACCCTGCGACGCGGCGATGAAATTGTGCGAGAGGCCGATCGTGTGGCCGATTTCGTGCGCCGTATGCTGGCGACGACGTGCCATGGCGAAGGCTTCGGCGCTCACACCAAGACCGCGCGCGCCAGCCGCCGGCACGAGCCCCGCCCAGATGTTGTAGTCCACCAGCGAGCGGTACGAATCCATGCGCACGACCGTGCGCACGATCTCACCCGTGCGCGGATCGGAGAACGACGGACCGACGGACGGGCCCGGGCCGTTGCGGTGCACCCAGTAGATCAGGTTGTAGCGCGCATCCATCGGATCGGCGCCCGCTGGCAGGTCGCGGACCTGGAACGCGTTCTTGAAGCCCGCGGCCTCGAAGACCGTGCTCCACCAGTTGCCGCCTTCGCGGAACGCCGACTTGTACGGCTCCGGGATGCCAGGATCGAGATAGTAGATGATCGGATTCGTCGGCTCCGTCGGCACGCCACGCGCGTACGCCGCGGGATCCTTCGGGATCAAGCGCCAGCGGTTGATGAAGCCCGCGCGATACGTCCCATCGATCCCCTGGGAGAAATCCAGGAAGCTCGTGCCGAAGTAGCCCGACCGCGGATCCGCCTGCCGCGGACGGAAGCCCTCGGCCTCCGGCAGCGCGACGATGGAGTGGTGAATCTCGAACACCGGCGAGCTGCCGTCCGCCGCCCAGCGACGCAGCGCCGGCCCCGCGTTGTCGACGTTGAACGTCAGCACCGCGTGAATCTCGACGTTGCGCGGGAAGGCCTTGGTGCGATCCGTCTCGAACCAGCTGCGCGCCGCGTCCACGCGTGCGCTGCCCTGCTGCGCGCGGCGCAGCGATTCGCCGACGCCGTAGGTGTCGGTCAGGAAGAAGCCCGTCGCCTCCACGACCAAGCGACCGTCCGCTTCGCTCTCGATCGGGAACGAGGCCAGCACCGCGCGCGGAAACGCCTCGGCCGCGGCGCGCTGGCCCGCCGCATCCGCTGCCGGGGCTCGCGTGGTCCAGTTGTCGGCGACCATCAGCACGCGACGCCCGCGACGCTCGAAGCGGAACACCGTCTCCCCGCCCGTCTGGCCGCGGTCGAGCCCCAGCGCGTTCACGCCGGCGCCCGTTGCCAGCACGGACTGGTGCAGGAGGTCCCTGTTGAGCTGCGTTTGCGGGATCTCCAAGAGCAGCTTGTTGCGGTCCGCGTCGACGCGGACCCCCACCAGCGGCGCGTTGGATTGCGCGGCCAGCGCCAGCCCTGCCAGCGGCAGGAGCAGCGCGGCTCGGAGACTACGGACGATCGTTCGCATGCTCAAAGAGAGGGTTGAGGGTCGAGGGAGATTCTAGTGCCCGCCGCCGGGCGTCGCCATCGAGAGGTCGATGCCCGTGACCGTGACCAGGATGCTGCGGCGCGGCGCGTCCGCGAGGAACGACGCCAGGACTTCCTTCACATCGTGGTCGATGTACTCCCCGGTGCCGTCGACCAGCACGCGTTCGCCATCGGGAATCGCCTCGAGCATCTCGACGATGGCCGGCTTGGAGAGGAAGGTGCCATCGCGACGGAATCGCAGCAGCAGCTGCCCGCTCGGCGAGCGCTCCTGGACGATTGCGCCGCGCGAATTCTGATAGAGCACGAAGGCGATGCCGACGATGATGCCGACGATCACCCCCTTGAGCAGGTCGAGCGCGAGGACCGCCGCGATGGTCAGCGCGAAGGGCGCGAACTGCGTCCAGCCCAGCTTCACCTGCGTAGAGAACAAGGCGGGCTTGCAAAGGTTCAGACCCACCTGGATCAGCACGGCGGCAAGCGCCGCGAGCGGAATCTTCGTCAACAAGGGGGCCGCGTACACCACCGCGACCACCAGCAACACACCGTGCACCAGCGCCGACAGGCGTTCACGTCCGCCGGCAGCGAGATTCGCGCCGCTCCGGACGATCACCGCCGTCACGGGCAGTCCACCGAGGAATCCCGAGACCGCGTTTGCGGTCCCCTGCGCGACGAGCTCGCGATCCGGCGGGCTGTTGCGGCGCAACGGGTCAAGGCGATCGATGGCCTGCAGGCTCAGCAACGTCTCGATGCTCGCCACCACCGCCACCGTCACGGCCGCGATCCACGTCTCGCCGATGCGGAAGCCCGACCAATCCGGCCGCGGCAGCGCATCCAAGAGCGCGTCGGCACCACCGATCGGCACGTCGACGAATTGTGCGGCGTCCAACGTCAGCGACGGCACGCTTCCAAACACAGACGCCAACACGCTCGTGAGCAGCACGACCACCATCGCCGGCGACAGCACGGCAATCTTCGCGAGGGGCGTGTGGCGCCATCCGTAGAGAATGCCCAGCGACAGCAGGGTCAGTACGGTTGCGCCGAGATTGAACGACGCGCCGACGTCCCCGAGGCTGGCCACACCGACCGCCACCGGTAGCTGCTTCCAGACAATGGTGATGCCAATGGCAGCGAGCATGCCCTTGATGACCGCCGAGGGCACGAGTGCCGCGAAGCGACCGCTGCGCAGGAATCCGAATCCCGCTTGCAGCACACCGGCCAGCACGGTCGCCGTGAGAAACAGATTGAACGACCCCAGCGCCTGCGTCTCCGCGAGCACAATCGCCGTGAGGCCAGCCGCCGGCCCCGTCACGGAGAGTGGCGAGCGACTCAGCCACGGCGCCACGAGGCCGCCCACGGCACCCGCCACGAGCCCCGACACCGGCGGCGCCCCGGACGCAATGGCAATGCCGAGACACAGCGGCAGCGCGACGAGAAAGACGACGAATCCGGCGACGACGTCCTGCCGCGGATACGCGAACATGTTGGCGTGGGGCATCTCGCAAGCTACGCAGCCCGCGGCGCAAACGCTCGCCGTCGCCCTGCGACGGCGGCCCAGGTCAGCCGCGCGTCACGCGCCCTCGATCACGGCTGGCGCGGCTCCTCGGCACTCGGCAACGCCTGCGCGGCGTCCTGCATCGCGCGTTTGGCCAGCAATTGCGTGACGAAGCGCTGTCCCTCACCGATGCGCTCCACTTCCAGCGCCGTCGCCTCGAGGGAGCGATCGATCGCGTCCAAGCGCCGATCCAGCTCCGGCGTCATCGAGAGCGTGACGGCCGCCTTCTTCCACATCCGCCGCGCGTAGCCCACCACGAGCGGGAACCCAAGCACCAGCGTGACGATGGTACCGGCGACCAAGAACATCTCAAGCTGATCTTCCTGACGCTGCTGCGGGGACTCCTGCGTGCTGCCCGGCAGCGCCGCTGCTTGGGACTCTCGCAGCTGGGCGTCGGCGAGTTGTTGACGCAGGTCGAGGATCCGGATGTCCAGCGTGCGCAGGTGCTGCTCCAGCCCCTGCTTGTCGACGCCCTCGACGCCGGGCTGCCGCAGCTGCTGCGCGACTTCCTCGCGCTCGCCTTCCACTGTGTTGAGCTGGTCGCGAATCAGGCGCCGCTGCGTCTGCGCGGCCTCATACATCTCTTGGGCGGTATAGGGCCCACCGGCAATCGGTGGCGCGACCGAGGTCGCCGTTTGTGCGGGGGCCTGCGACGCGACCTGCGGAGCCGATGCGGCGGGGGCGGAAGGAGTCGACTGCATCGAAAGGGCGGGTGGGGGTTCGACGGCTGCTCGCTGCTCCTACGCGCCGGCTCCCCGCGAGGATTCAGTGAGATATCGGCGTTCGATCGCCGCCGCCTCGCTCCCGCGGCCCGTGGCACGCAGCAGGTCAGCGAGGGCCGTTACCGACTCGATGAGGTTGGCGTTCCCGATCGGAAACGCCTCCGCCCGAATGGCGAGAGCACGCCGCAAATATGCTTCCGCGCTTCGCGTGTCACCGCGAGCCCGCATCACACCGCCGAGGGCGTGCAGGGTCGTCGCCATCGAGGGATCCGTGCCCGCCAGGCGCAGCTCCTTGATGGCCAGCGCACGGCGCAGCAGCGCCTCTGCCTCAGCCAGGCGACCAAGCCGCCACTGTGTCTCGCCGACGTTATTGAAGACGGAGCCGAGGTTGGGATGATCGGGTGGCAACGTCCGCTCATAGATCGAGCGGGTGCGATCGTAGTGCACCAGCGCTTCATCGTAGCGCTGCATGAGGTAGTACACCGCGCCGAGATTGTTGCTGACGCTGGCGATCTCGAGGTGATTCGGCTCGAGGATGCGCTCGCGGATCTCGAGGGCCCGCTTCATCAACGGCTCGGCGTCGCTCAAGCGCTGCTGGCTGAAGTAGACGATGCCCAGCCCCATGAGATCGCGCGCGAGCCGGGACTCGTTGGGCTGGGGCGCCGCTTCGTTCACCCGCATCGCTTCCCTGAACAACGACTCCGCCGCCGCGAGTTCTCCCTGCCGCCAGCGCAACGTCGCCAGCTCCCCGATCGGGGCGACCGTCGCGATGCTCCCCACGCCATTCGCGGCCACACGCGCCTGCAGCACCCGCTTGAAGAGCGAATCGGCCTGCGGCCATTCGCGGAGGAAGCGGTGGGCCTGCCCCTGCGCGAGATACGTATCGAGCAACTCCGGTGCATCGGGCGCGAGCAGGGCCTCGCGGGCCCGCGCAGACTCCCGCAGCTGGTTGAGCGCGTCGGGATACCGACCCAGCGAGAGATAGGCGCGGCCGATCGTGTACAGGATGCGTCCGCGCTGCTCGGGTTGGTCGGCGAGTTCCTCTCGGGCCCGCTCCGCACCGCGATCCAACAGTTGGCGCGCCGTGATTTCCGCGACGGGCGCCGTGGTCCGCAGCTGTTCGGGGTCGAATACGCCGAAAAGCTGCACCACGAAATCCGTCACCGACAGCGCGGCCAATGCTTCGATCCGCGCACGCTCCTCGGCGCGGCGGGCGCGCACCAGCCCGACGGTGGCCAAGATCGTGCTCACGAGCAACGCGACGAAGGCCAGCGAGGCCGCCGCCACACCGGCGCGATGGCGACGGACGAACTTGCCCACCCGGTACGCGGCGCTTGGCGGCCGCGCCGCGATGGGCTCGTCCATGCGCGAGCGCTGCAAGTCGAGCACCAATGCGTTCGCCGTGGGATAGCGCCGCGCGCGGTCTGGCTCCATCGCGTGCAACACGATCCAGCCCAGGTCGCCCGCGATGTCACGCAGCAGCCGCTCCGGATCGGTACGCCGCAGATGGGCAATCGTCGTCTTCTCGTACTCGAGCCCGGCAAAGCGTACGCTCGGCAGCGGCACCTGCCACTCGCGCGACGCCAACCCCGCGAGGAAGGCGTGGTAGCCCATCGCCTCCGGATCCATCGGCAGCTTGCCGACGAGCAGTTCATACAGCACGACACCCAGCGAGTAGATGTCCGCGCGCGTGTCCACGTCGAGCCCGGTGCCTTCGGCTTGTTCGGGACTCATGTACGCCGCCGTCCCCAGCGCGACGCCCGCGTGCGTGATCAGCGTGTTCTCGGTGAGTCGGCCGCCGACCGCCTTCGCGATGCCGAAGTCGATGATCTTCGGCCGTGGCTCGCCGTCCTCCTCGACCACGAGGATGTTGCTCGGCTTGAGGTCACGATGGATCACGCCCTTCTGGTGCGCGTGCTGGACCGCCTGGCAGACCTGGATGAACAGGTCCACGCGCTGCGGCACCGTGAGGCGGTGCGTGTCGCAGTAGGTCGTGAGCGGCATGCCGCGCACGAGTTCCATCACGACGTACGGGAGTCCCTGCTCCGTGGCGCCGGCCGCGAGCACCTTGGCGATGCCCGCGTGGTCCATCAACGCCAGCGCCTGCCGCTCCGCGTCGAAGCGCGCGATGACCTCACGGGTCGCGAAACCCGCTCGGATGACCTTCAGCGCGACGCGACGGCGGACGGGCCCGGTCTCGTCGGCTTCATAGACGATGCCCATACCGCCCTCGCCGAGTACGTCGAGGATGCGGTATGGGCCGATGCGCTCCGGGAGGGGCGCGGTGGACGTGCTCACGAGGATTTAGAAATCGATGATGATGTCGGGGTCGATCCTGGCCTCGTCGGGCCCCTGGCACTTCCCGATGATCTCGTACGAATACACGCCCTTCTTGACGTCGGGCCGCATGTCGTTGCCACGCGCCACGCGATTGTTGGCCGTGCTGTCGCTATCGAGGTCGCGACGCCGGAACGGCCAGCCGTCGATCCAGAACAGATTCTTGTTCTTCCGCTTGACCTTGAACTTGGTGACGTTCGAGGCCGGCGTGAGCACCCAGTCGATGGTGTCGCCGCGCATCACCTCGAGACTGGAATCACTGACCCAGTCATCCGTGTCGTCACCACAGGTCAGGTTGACGGTGACGCTGTGGGTGGTGCGGCGCGCCGCGGGCTCGGCGGACCGGGGCGCGCGCCACGGAGCCGCCGCCAGCAGTGCGACAACGACGAACAGCACCGGGATGAATGGGCGGGGTCTGGGCACGCGAGCGCTCTCCATGCGCGAAGGTTGCTAGAGGATGCCGCCTGTACCTCTAGGAAGCAAGCCGCGCCGGTGCGAACTTCAGGACGACTCCCGGGGTTTACCCATTGAGGCGCGCAGGGTCGCGCGCCGCCTACCCTTTCCGATTCCGCCCGATGCTACGTCTTGCCCTCGTCCTCTCCGCACTCGCCCTGTCTGCGCCGACCCTCGCCGCGCAGGTTGCGGCGCCCGCCGCCCAGCAGCCGGTGCCCGAGATCTCCATCCGCGAGCCGCGCGACGGCGCGACCGTCCCGCGCACCTTTACCCTGGTGTTCGGTCTCAAGAACTGGGGTGTGGCGCCCGCCAGCGTGAACTTCCCGCGCACCGGCCACTTCCACGTGCTCATCAACACGGATGCCGGCGCCCCCGGCACGGTGATCCCGGCCGACTCGCTGCACCGGCACTTCGGTACGGGCGCCATCGAGACCACCCTCACGCTGGCCCCGGGCAGCTACACGCTGCGCGCCGTCCTCGGCGACCACGAGCACAAGGTCATTTCGCGCGAGCTGGTGAGCGCACCCATCCGCATCACCGTCCGCTGACGCCAGCCCGGAGCCGCCCATGGCCTTCTACCTGAAGCTCTACGCCGCCTGCACGGCGACCTTCTTCGCGCTCGATATCGCGTGGTTGGGCTTCGTCGCCAAGGGCTTCTACCAGCGCCAGATGGGGCACCTGCTCGCCGAGCAGACCAAGTGGGGCGCGGCGATCGCGTTCTATCTCATCTACGTCGCTGCCATCGTCGTGCTCTGTGTATTGCCGGGCATCGAGAAGCAAAGCGTGCTGCGCGCGGCGACCCTGGGCGGCGTCTTCGGCCTCGCCGCCTATGCGGCCTTCGACCTCACCTCGCTCGCACTGCTCAAGGGCTTCCCGAGCGGCGTCGTGCCGGTGGATCTCGCCTGGGGCGTCATCCTCACGGCGAGTGTCGCCGCGGCCGGCACCTGGGTGGGGCTACGCCTCGCCGCCTGACACCGCGCCTTGCACGGCACGCCGCAACGCGTCGTGTAGCGCCGACGCCGTAAACGGCTTCTCAAGGATCACCGGTCGGATGGCCAGGTCGTCTGGCACGCGGTCACGCACGTCGGCGTAACCGCTGACGAGAATGACGGGCAGCTGCGGATAGCGTTCGCGCAGCACCGCCGCGAATGCGATGCCGTTCATACCTGGCATCATGACGTCGGAGATCACCGCCAGCGGCAGCGCATCGTCGGGGCAGTTCGTCAACCACTCGAGGCAAGCGTCCGCCGTCTCGCGGGCCTCGACCCGATGTCCTCTCGTCTCCAGAATGCGCCGGATCACGGTGCGCGTGCTCGGGTCATCCTCGGCCAGGAGCACGAGCCCCGGCACGAGATGTTCCGCCGTGATGGCTTGCACCGAGCGTGGCGACACGGGCCGCGATGGCGGTTCGGCGTTGCCGTTGTGCGCGCGCGCGACGGGCAGGTACACACGCATCGTCGTGCCCTGCCCCGGTTCCGAGTACGCCACGACACGCCCGCCAGCCGACTGCACGATGCCATGCACCGTCGCCAGACCGAGTCCCGTACCCTTGCCAAGCGGTTTGGTCGTGAAGAACGGATCGAACACGCGCGCCATGGTGGCCGCGTCCATGCCGACGCCGGTGTCACTGACGGCGAGACAGACGCAATCCTCCTCCGGGCCTGACGCATCGCCACCGCGCAGCCCCGACACGCGCTCACGCGTCGTGCGCACCGTCAGCCGCCCGCCCTCGGGCATCGCATCGACGGCATTCACCACCAGGTTGACGAGCACCTGCTCGAGCTGGATGTGATCGGCGATGACGAACGGCAGCGCCTCCGTCAGCTCGATGCTGCGCTCCACGTTGCTCGGGATCAAGCGCACCAACATCGAGTCCGTGCTGCGCACGACGACGTTCACGTCGAGCGGCCGCACATCGCTGAGGCGCTGCCGACTGAACGTCAGCAGGTGCCGCGTCAGGGCCGTCGCGCGATCGATCGCCTTCAGCACCTCGTCGAGATCCTTGGCCTCCGGCGACCCCGGCGGGAGCGATTCACGCGCCATGCCGCCGTACGAGGCCATCACGGTGAGCAGGTTGTTGAAGTCGTGGGCGATGCCGCCCGCGAGGCGCCCCACCGCCTCGAGCTTCTGCGCCTGCAGCACCTGCTCATCGAGACGACGCCGCTCCTCCACGCGCTGCTCAAGCGCCGCGTAGGATTCCTCCAGCTGTCGTAACTCGTCAGCGGGATCGCGGACCGGTGGCCGGTCTTCCGTCACGTCGGACGAGCCGTGGGCCGTCAACGTGCGATCGAGCTCTCCGGCCACCGCGCGGATGCGCGACGCGAAGTAGTGCGCCAACAGCCAGGCGAATCCCGCGCCCACCACCGCGATCACCAGCGTCGCGAGCCACATACGCTCCAAGAACTGGTCGATGGGCGCCATGACCTCGGCTTCTGGACGCTCGACCCATACCAGCCACGGCGTGCCCGCCACCGGTCGTGCGAGTCCAAGCGCGGGAGTGCCCCCCGGCGAGACCACGCGCTGCACCGAATCCGGAGCGGCGGTGAATTCCGGCCCCGCGACGATTCGGTCGAAGTCGCTCCACACCGTCCACGAGGTGGACCCGATGAGCAACCGGTCGATGTCGATGAGTTTCCGGATCTCGGCGACGCCAGTCCCCCGTGCGACATGCACTTCCTCGAGCCAGCCGAGCTGCGTCCCGTCGGCGGCGCGCACCGGGGCCACCGCGACGAATCCCGGCATCGTGTCGCTGATCGCGACCAAGGGCCCGATGCTCGCCGAATCACGCGGCAGCACGCCGTCGCGCAGGCTGCCGATGGTCCAGCCCATGGAAGTCGCGCCGGGTACGCGCGTCCACGTCGCACGAACCGTTCCATCCGGGGCGAGCAATCGCGCCGCCGCGCGTGTGGGACCCGGTGTCGTCGTCGCATAGCGCTCAAGCAACCGCTGCGCGTCCGCCTCGGATGCCTGCGTTGCGAACGCGCGACGCAGCCCCTCAGCACTCGCCGCTTCGGTGAGGTTGCGGCGCGCCGTTTGCAGCCCATCGCCGAGCATTTGGGCGAGCTGCGTGACCCCGTCCTCGAGATCGTGGCGCGCGGCGCCCACCAGCACCTGACCGATCTCACGGTTCGCGAGCTGACCCGTCACGACCGCCACAGCGATCACGATCGCGGCGAGCAACAGGGGAAATCGAATTGCGATCGATCGGAGAATGCGGGTCACGCCTTTGTCTCGTGCAAGGGGGGAGTAATGCAGAGACTCCGACTCACGGTAACGATTGTAGGGGAATCACCGATGCGCAATGCAAAGAATCTAGACAGAGTCCAAATCTCGACACTAAACACAACGAGGTGCCCAGAAGGCACCCCGTCGAGTATCGGCAACCGCAGCGCGCTCTACGCCGCGCGACGCACCAGCGTGAGAATGCTGTACAAGGCGACTGCTTCGTCCGCCTGATTCGTCACTTCCACATCCCACTCGACCACGCCCTGCGGAATCCCCCCCTCCGGCGTGTCCTTCGCCGTCTTCTGCTTCACCGTGAGCCGCACGCGGATCGTATCGCCGGGATACACGGGCTTGGTGAAGCGCAGGTTCTCGAGGCCGTAGTTCGCGAGCACCGGGCCGAGCGAAGGCTCCACGAACAATCCCGCCGCCGCCGAGACGATGAAATAGCCGTGCGCGACGCGACCCTCGAAGATGCCGTTCGATCGCGCCTCGTCGTCGTTCATGTGCGCGTAGAACTTGTCGCCCGAGAGCTCGGCGAACTTCACGATGTCATCGAGCGTGATCGTCCGCGTGCCCGTGACCAAGGTGTCGCCGATCTGCAGTTCGTCGAAGGTCTTCCGGAACGGATGCACCGTGTCCTTCGACTCGGCGGCACCCTTCGTCCACTCGCGCGTGATGGCCGTGAGCACGCTGGGGCTGCCCTGCACCGCCGTGCGCTGCATGTAGTGCAGCACGCCGCGCGCCCCGCCCATCTCCTCGCCACCACCGGCGCGACCCGGGCCACCATGCACGAGGTTCGGCAACGGCGAGCCGTGCCCCGTGCTCTCCTTCGCGCTGGATCGGTCGAGCACCAACAGGCGCCCGTGGTACGGCGCCACGCCAAGCACGACCTTCTGCGCCGTCTTCGGATCGGCCGTCACCAGCGAGCCGCAGAGCGAGCCGCGCCCGCGCCGCGCCAGCTCGATCGCCTCGTCGAGCGTGCGGTACGGCATCACGGTGTTCACCGGACCGAAGGCCTCGACGTCGTGCGGTTCGGTCTTCGACATCGGATCGGCGCAGTACATCAGCTCTGGCTGATAGAACGCGCCCTTCTCGCGATCCGCCCCGACCACCTGGAAGTCGCCGCCACCCACCACACGCTCCGCCGCGCTGCGAATGCGCTCGGCGGCGAGTCCCACGTCGCGCACCTGGCCCTTGCTCGCCAGCGGCCCCATGCGCACGCCCTCGACCGACGGATCACCGACCACCGTCTTCTCCAACCGCGCACGAATCGCGTTGATGACATCCTCTTCCATCCCCGACGGCACGATCGTGCGGCGCACGGCGGTGCACTTCTGCCCCGCCTTCACCGTCATCTCCTTCACCACTTCCTTGATGAAGAGATCGAACTCCTCCGTGCCCGGCGCCGCATCGGGCGCGAGGATCGCACAGTTGAGCGAGTCCGCTTCCATGTTGAAACGCACCGCGTGCTCGACGATCGCCTTGCTCTCCTTCAGCATGCGCCCGGTCGCCGCCGACCCCGTGAACGCCACCGCGTCCTGCTCCGTCACGTGATCGAGCAAGTCGCCGGCGCTGCCGCAGATGAGTTGCACCGCGCCCTCGGGCAGGATGCCTGAGGCGATCATCTCCTTGAACACCGCCTCCGTCAGATAGCTCGTGGCCGTCGCGGGCTTCACGATCGCCGGGACGCCGGCGAGCAG
>PNKF01000044.1 GCA_013822285.1 Gemmatimonas sp. | reverse complement strand
CAACAGACGCGGCACGGAACGTGAAATAGAAGGGGTCAGAACCTAACGGAGCTCGATATGCGCACCCTGACCCTCATCCTCGCAGCGGCACTGGCCACCACGCCGCTCACCGCGCAGACCACCGCGCTGGCCGTAGGGAACGGGGCGCGCGCGACGGTCCGCGTCACCGCCGGCCTCACGATCCCCGCCTACCTCAAGGCCACCGAGACGGTCGCCCTGACCCAGACCCACAAGGCCAACGGCTTCACCGAGTACCTCGCCACCTACACGGTGCGCGCCAACGTCCGCTGGACGCTCGATGCGCTCGAACTCCCGGCTGGCGTCACGGTTCTCGACCAGAACGGCAACTGGACGGCCACCCCAGCCACCATCGGGCTCGGCGACGTCACCAACGGCGCCACGATCCTGGTTCGGGTCCGCGTCACCGACACCGCCGCCGCGGACTGGCAGCAGCAGCTGCGCATCGACGCCGAGCGGATGTTCTGAAGGGTTGAAGGTCCGAAGCCGCCGAGGAGGCGGCGGCAGAGCGAGACGGCGCGGCTAAACCCGCGCCGTCGCCTTTTGGAGGCCCGGCAGCGCGAGCAGCAACAACACCGAGCCCTCGGGCCCAGGCGCCGTGCGCAGACTGCCACCCTCTCGCTCCGCGGCCTGCGCCAGCGCCACATACTCCGCGCGCGCGCGTAGCTCGGCCTCGCGTCCCGGCGCGGTGACCGTCACGAGCGTCTCGTCCAACACCTTCGCCACCGACGCGGTCACGCCGCTCCCCTTCCCCGCGCTGGCCGCCATGGCGAGATACGCGAGTAACGCGAATCGCAGCGGATCACCCGTGAGCAGCAACACGGGTTCCGCATCCGGCGGATCGTCCGGCGCCGTGAACTGCGCCTGTCGCGCCTCGAGGTGATACGCCAGCAACGCCGCCGCCGATCGCAGCGACTCGCCCATCCGCGCCGGCTCGCGCCGTGTGCCACCCGTCGCCGACACCAATCGGAACATCGTCATCAACTGCCGCAGCCGTTCGACTTCACCCGTCAGCTGCTGCATGCCTTCTTCCGCGCTCGAGAGCTGCGCCTCATACAACTGCGTGATGCCGCTCAGCGCCGCCACGCGATTGTTGCAGGCATGCACCAAGCCCTGCATCAACGCCGTGTGCACGGGCAGCCAATGCTCCGCGGCGATCGCCGAGCGTCCCGTTGCGCTCATGCTACCTCCGCGAGCGCCGCAGCATCGGCGGACGCCGCGTCAGCGCGCGCCACGATGCCCGCCGCATCCGGCCCCGCGACGAACAACCACTCCGTGTTCATGAGATGCCCCGGCGCGCCGACCAACGAGCCGTCGGTGGAATAGATGCCGATCTTCGCGCCCACATAGCGCTTCGACGGCACCGGCACCGCGGCCACCTCGCCGAATCGCCCCTGCAGCATCTCGCGCAACGCACCAAGCGCCACAAACCCCTCGTCGGAAAACGAAAGAATCACGTGACGTGCCGGCACATGGGCCAGCACTTCGCCCAGCGCGCGCTCGGCCGCACCGGCTCGCGCGTTGAACACGCTGCGCGTCGTGCGGCAGTCCTCGCGCTTACGCGCCACACCATAGCTCGGCGGCGCATCGCCACGCACCAAGGTTTCCCACACGTGATAGTTGCGATAGTACGAATGTTGGTTGTACGGCGGATCCAGGTACGCCACGTCATACTGGCCCAGGAGCCGCGCCGCCTCCCGCGCATCCAGGCGCAGCGCACGTCCCTCGCCCTCTAGCAGTATCGGCATTCTGAGACGCAGCGGACGATGACTCCGCGCCGACCACTGCTTCAGATACGCCATCTGCAGACCCGTCGTCGAATCCACGCGGTCCGCCGCCTCCAACAGCGCCGCCAGCAAGATCGCCCGCAGCGTCGCATCGCCCGTGATGGTCTCCAACCGCGCCCGGATCGCGTCCACCCGCATCCCGTTCACCGGCTGCAGGTACCGCGCATCCTCGCAGAACGTCCGCGTGAAATACCCGCGCTCGCCGGGCAACGCGTTGAGCTCCTCGAGCATCGCCGCAACCGTCGCCACGTCCACCGCACGCGCATCCGTCTCGATGTACGCCTGCGCCAACACCTCGCTGTAACTCACGAAGTCGTTGGCCGTGACCGTGAAGCCCGCGCGCTTGAGCCCCTGCGCCACGCGCGTCGTCCCCGTGAAGAGGTCCAACGCCGTGTGCGCCCCGGGGATCGCCTGCGCCAGCGCCACAATCCGCGGCACGAGCTTCCGCTTGGAACCGAGGTACTTGATCACCCGCCCAAAGTAGGCCTGCGGCAGGACGCCAGCCAGTGACGGCCGCTACATTCCAATCAGCGGCCCGAGCCCTGCGACGGCCGCCGCGGCCCCGTGCCGCACCCCGCAGACCTTTTCTCATTCGGAGTAGCAATGCGGATCACCAAAGTCGGCGTCATTGGCGCCGGCGCCATGGGAGCCGGAATCGCCGCCCTCGCGGCCTCCGCCGGACTGCCCGTCGTCCTGCTCGACATCCCGGGCCACGACGACCCCACGCACCCCGACCGCTCCAAGCCCGCCCGCGACGGACTCGAGCGCGTCCGCAAGGCCAAGCCGGCCGCCTTCCTCGATGCGGCGGCGGCAAGCCGCATCACCACCGGCAACACGGCCGACCACCTCGCGCTGCTCGCCGATTGCTCGTGGATCTGCGAAGCCATCATCGAGAAGCCCGCGCCCAAGCAAGAGCTCTTCGCCAAACTCGAACAGCTCGCCCCCGACGCCATCGTGACCTCGAATACCTCGGGGATCCCGATGGCGATCCTGCTCGAGGGCCGCACGCCGCGCTTCCGCGAACGCTTCCTCGGCACGCACTACTTCAATCCGCCGCGCTACATGCACCTCCTCGAGATGATTCCCACGCCCGAGACGCACAGCGAGGTGCTGCAGTCCATCCGCCACTTCCAAGAGCGCATCCTCGGCAAGGGCATCGTGCTCGCCAAGGATGTGCCAGGCTTCGTCGCGAATCGACTCGGCGTGCATGGCATGGTCGTCGCCGGCCGCTTGATGTTGAAGCACGATCTCTCGATTCCCGCGGTGGACACGCTCACCGGCGCACTGATCGGACGCGCCAAGACCGCCACCTTCCGCACCGGCGATCTCTCCGGCCTCGACGTGCTCGTGCACGTCACCGCCGGGCTCTCGCAGACCACCGGCGAAGACCTCGCCCTCGTGCCCTTCGTGCACGAGTTGGTCAAGCAAGGCCGCTTGGGCGACAAGACCAAGCAAGGCTTCTACAAGAAGGACAAGCAGGACATCCTCGCCCTCAACTGGAAGACGCTCGAGTACGAGAACGTCGGGCGCTATACCAGCGACGCCATCGAGGCGATCGCCAAGAAGCCCTGGCCCGAGCGCCTGCGCGCGGCACGCGACCTCGGCGGCCAGGACGGCGACTTCCTCCGCGAGTTGCTCGTCGAACAGTTCCACTATGCCTGCACGTTGGCGCCGGAACTGGCCTACGATCTCGCCGCGATCGATCGCGCCATGGAGTGGGGCTACGGCTGGGAAGTCGGTCCCTTCAAGGCGATGGATGCCATCGGCCTCGACTGGCTGCGCTCGGCCATCCAGCAGCAAGGCAAGTCCGTGCCCGATCTGCTCGCGCGCGCCGGCAACGCCTTCTACGCCGACATCAGCGGTGCCACGACGGTGCCGGCACTCGTCGAGAACGCGCGCATCAACGTGCCGGCGATTCCGGGGCAAATCGCACTCGCCGATCGTCGTCGCGCCGGAAAGGTCATCAAGGAGAACGCCGAAGCGCGCCTGATCGATCTCGGTGACGGCGTCGCCTGCCTCGAGTTCTGCGGCAAGATGAACACGCTCGGCGTCGGCGTGATGGACCTCGCCGCCTGGTCCCTCGATTACGTCGGCAAGAACCACATGGCCGGCCTCGTCATCGGCAACGACGATCCGCGCACCTTCACGGCCGGTGCGAACCTCGCTGGCCCGCGGCAGCTGCTCGAACAAGGCGACTGGAAGTCGCTGGAGATGTTGACCAAGCGCTTCCAGGACACCGTGATGTCGTTTCGCTTCGCGCCCGTCCCCATCGTCGCGGCGCCCTTCGGCCTCACACTGGGCGGTGGCTGCGAGATCTCCCTGCACTGCGACCGCATCCAGGCACACGCCGAGTTGTACATGGGCCTCGTCGAAGTCGGCGTTGGCTTGATCCCCGGCGGCGGGGGCACGAAGGAACTCGCCTTCCGCTTCACGAACGCCCTCGCGCCGTACGAGGAGGCCGACGCGTTCGAAGGCCTGAAGCGCGCCTTCAAGCTCATCGCCCTCGCGCAGACCAGCACCAGCGCGCACGAAGCGCGCAGCATGGGCTTCCTGCGCCCGATGGCCGATCGCATCACGATGAACCGCGATGTACTGATCGCCGATGCCAAGGCCCGCGTGCTCGACCTCGCGCCGGACTATGTGGCGCCGACCATGCGCAAGATGACATCGATGGGCCGCGCCGCCGTCGCCAACCTCGACTACGCCCTGTGGTCGTTCAAGGAGGCCGGTCAGGCCTCCGACCACGACCTGCGCATCGGCCACGAAGTCGCCGTCATCCTCGCCGGCGGCGATGCGCCCCCGCGCGAAGTCACGGAACAGGACCTGCTCGACCTCGAGCGCGACGCGTTCCTGCGTCTCCTCGGTACCAAGGAGACGCAGGCCCGCATCGCGCACACCCTCACCACCGGCAAGCCGCTGCGGAACTGAGCGGCTCACATCACGGAGCTGATTATGAAGAACGAAGTCGTGATCGTGAGCGCTGTGCGTAGCGCAGTCGCTCGTGGAAAGAAGGACGGATCGCTCGCCAGCGTGCATCCCATCGACCTCTCGTCCACCGTGCTCAAGGCCGTGGTCGACAAGGTCAAGCTCGATGCGAAGCATGTCGACGACGTCATCTGGGGCTGCGCCATGCCCGAGGCCGGCCAAGGGCTCAACGTCGCGCGGCTCGCCGTGCTGCGGGCCGGGTTCCCCGTCGACGTCAGCGCGATGACCATCAATCGCTTCTGCTCCAGCGGCCTGCAGAGCGTGGCCCTCGGCGCACAGGCGATCTTGAGCGGCATGAATGACGTCATCATCGCCGGCGGCGTGGAGATGATGAGCGCCGTGCCGATGAGCGGCTTCCACACGCGCCTGCATCCGGAGCTCACGGAAGAGAACATCGGCATGGGCTTCACGGCCGAGCGCGTGGCGAAGCGCTGGGGCATCACGCGCGAGATGCAGGATCAGTTTGCGCTCAGCAGCCAGCAGAAGGCCGCTGATGCCTGGAAGCGCGGTGTCTTCGCCGATGAGATCGTGCCGATCGAGGTCGAACGCGTGACGTGGGAAGGCGCGAAGGCGCATCGTGAGACGGTTGCCTTCGCCACCGACGAGCTCGTGCGCGGCAGCACCACGCTCGAAGGCCTCGCCAAGCTGCCGCCGGCGTTCATGCCCAAGGGCAGCGTCACCGCCGGAAATGCCTCGCCGCTCAGCGATGGGGCGGCGGCCGTGCTCATGATGAGCGCCGAGAAGGCCAAGCAGCTCGGACTCAAGCCGCTCGCGAAGTTCGTCACCTTCGCCACGGCCGGTGTCGATCCTGATGTCATGGGCATCGGCCCGGTGAAGGCGGTGCCGAAGGCGCTCGCGCGCGCCGGCCTCGCGCTCGGCGACATCAAGCTCATCGAGTTCAACGAGGCCTTCGCGGCGCAGGCGCTCGCGGTGATCAAGGACCTCGAGATGGACACCACGCGCATCAACGTGAATGGCGGAGCGATCGCGCTTGGGCATCCGCTCGGCGCCACCGGTGCCAAGCTCACGGTGCAGCTCGTGCACGAGCTCGGCCGCCGTGGCGGCGGACTCGGCATGGTGACGATGTGCATCGGCGGTGGCATGGGCGCCGCCGGCATCTTCGAAGTCCTACCGGCCTAAGTCGCGTCGCTCGGTAGCGTGTTCGACCGCGCTACCGAGCGACCGCTTCGCGGGCCAGCGCGAGCAAGGCCCAATACGGTGGCGGATAGCCGCGTTCGGCTTGCCACGCCTTCGCTCGGTTGAGAACATCGGCACTGAGTGCGTCGTGCCGCGCGTTGTAGCGGCGGTTCCGCAGCGCCGCGCTCGGTGACATGCCTTCGGGAATCGGCCCCACGCCACCCGTTTGCTCGCGCAGCCAGCTCCAGGCCTTCAGGACTCGCGCGACGGGCAACTGATACCACGTGAAACGCAGCCGGTCCCCGCCATCCGCGCCCTCGAGCATCGCGTCGGTCACCGCGTTGTCCACGTGATCTTCGAACAGCGCGACCGGATCGCGCCACTCGGCGACCACCGCCAACTGCGGATCGTACTCCAGATCGCTCGGCTCCTGCGTCTCGAAGTGCCGTACGCCGAACGAACCCAACCACTGCCGCAGGCCAGGCCGCGAGATGGTGGAGGTTCCCATCCACAGTGTCATGCCCTGCGTTCGATACGCCTGCGACGCGACTTCCGAGCAGAACAGACGCTCAGGATCCGCATAGTCCATGGAGAAGTCATAGGGAATATGTTCAGCGCGCGCCCGCGTCAGCATTGTCGTGGCCGCGATGTGCGGCAGCTGCGGATTCGCCTGCAACAGGGGCAGATCTGCACGCGGGCGCAGCAGCATCACACGCAGCTTCTTGTCGGCGAGATAGCCCTCGGCCGTGGTGATCGCCACGCCAAGCTCGATGTGCGCTTCAACCACCGACACGGCCTGCGTCTCGGCATCGACGTGCACCAGTGCGATGTGCGAGAAGTTGCCGGGATAGTCGTTGCCGCGCGCAATCAGCGCCGACGTCGGATATCCACCGCGCGAGACCAAGATGTCGCCGGAGTGCACGGTCACGCCCTGCACCACGGCGCTGGGCGTCGCACTCGGCACACTCGCGGCGCGGGACAGCACGGTGGTCGTGGATGGCTGCTGCAGCATGACCTCTTCGACGGCAGCGCGCCCGCCGTAGAGCGTGCGGTACAGCGCGTCGCGCTGCGCACGGTCCTGGGGGTCCCAGCCGACCGTCGCGCGCTTTGCCACATCACGCCAGATCGCCTGCGTCACGACGTACCGCGGCACCAGCGCGGCGCAGGGAGCTACCCGCGGCGCGATGCGGATGAAGCGGTCACTCAGCGAGTCGAGCGTGGCGACGTTCGGCGTGCCCAGACGCGCGACATCGCGCGCAAAGTCTCCCAGCGCCGCGAGGGTCGCCGCCGAGTCCGCGCAGCCGGAGCTGCGCGCGGCCGCGAAGTCGCGCTCGAGCGCCGACCACAGCGAATCGCGGCCCCACACGTACGGACGCCCAGCTTCAGGCGCTGCGGCGATCTCGTCCGATGGTGCAGGCACTGCCAAGAGAAGAAAGACAGCCGTGAGAACACTCACCGCCGTGGTCACGCGTCGCCGCGCCGCAGCACTGGTCGCCATCGCTAGCGTGGATCGGCGGCCGCAGCCGCATGCACTGCCTGTTCGATCACGACCATCTGCGCACGCGAAATCCCACCCGCACGCCGGATCATCACGAAGCGTTGGCCGTCGGGCGTCACGTCGTAGTTGCGACGCGAGACGGCACGGGTCATCAGATCGCCGGCGGCAAACAGCTGCTGCGAGTCACCGGCCTCGAACGTCGCGCCCGTCTTGACCTTCACGGCCACCATGTTGCCGCGCAGATCCATGTAGAACAGCTCATCGCCGCGCGGCGACCACAGTGGCATCACGCCGCCGTCCGTGCTGATCTGCCAGATCCGTCCGTCCGGCTCGGGAAATGGCAGCACGTACACCTCGAGTCGTCCGCTCTCGTTTGAGGCGTAGGCGAGCCAGCGGCCGTCGCGCGACACGCTTGGCGTGTACTCCGAGCGCTCTCCGCTCACTGTGGGGATGGCCTCGCGGTCCACGCCCGGACGATACCGCAGGATGTCGCCAGCTCCTGGGGTCGGCGTCGTCGTGCGCACCACGAGCCACCCGCCCGTCGGAGACCAGACCTGCTCGGAGATCGAGCGGTCCATCGCGAGCACCGTTTCGACCGCCGCGCCCCCATCGACGGCGCGGCGCGAGACGACACCCGCACCGTTCCGCTGCGTCACGAAGCTCACGCTGCGGCCGTCGGGACTCCACGACGGTTCCTCGTAGAGCCCCAGGCCAGGCGTGTGGCGGCGCGGTTGTCCGCCGTCCACCGGCTTCAGCCAGATATGGGTGTCTTCACCCTCGCGCATCATCACCGCGAGTGTGCGCCCGTCCGGCGACAGCCGCGGCCCCACGAACGCTCCGCGCCACGAGGCGTCGACGAGCCGGCGGTCTCCCGAGCGCGTGATCCATACCAACTCCCGCTGCGACGACGCATCGACCTCGGAGTACACCAACGTGCCTCCGGATGAGGCGGCGAAGTCCGTCGCGCCAAGCATCGTGCTCGGCAGACCCGCGGCCAGCTGCGTGGGCTCACCGCGCACCGCGCCTGAGCCCAGGTCGAACGCCACGCGCATCAACCGATCGTCGCCGGTCGTGTAGATGAGATGGCCGCTCCGCACATATCGCGCACGAATGCCCGGCATGATCACGCGGTGGGGTTTGCCCGGTGCGTCCACGATCGCCAGGGCGAAGTCCCCGCGCTTGTACTGCACTTGAAACAGGAGTCCGCGTCCGTGGGGCAGCACTTCGGGGAGCGCGTGCTGCACCTCGGCCGCCCCGGTGTTCACGACCGTCACAGGCTCCGGCCGGGCGCCCGCTCGGGCCTGCACCCGCGCGATGATGTTTGGCTGCTCCTCGAAGTACAGGTATCCGTCATCGCCCCAAGAGCAGGCCACCGGCGTGCGGAGGTCACCAACCATCAGCTCGGGCGCGCCACCTGCCAGAGGCATCGTGAGCAGCCGTCCGTTGCTGAAGAACGCGATGCGCGCGCCGTCCGGGGAGAAGCACGGCGCCTGCGCACCCAGCGTGCCGCCGATCGGCACGAAGTCCAGCGCGTCACGGTCACGGCGCAGCAGCAGGCCGCCTGGCCCGCTGGCCCGCAGGATCGTCCGCCCGTCAGGGGAGATGGCCGTATTGCCGGTCCATTCCCGGAAATCCACGATGGAATCGATGAACAGCCGATACCGCAGTGCGTCAGCAGGCGCCGCCGTCGGGCGCATCCATCCGGCAATCGCCACGAGTGCCGCCACGACGACACCCGCCGCGAGCGCCGGCAGGCGCCAGTCGCGCGTCGGCGTCGCTGCGCGCGCGCCGGTACGCAATCCTGTGGCGACCTCGCTCGCACTCAGCGCCGCGGCAAACTCCTTGGCGCTCGAGAAGCGGTCTGCTGGCAGCTTCTCCAATGCGCGGAACACGGCCTCCTCGGCCGCCGGCGGCACGGCTTTCCGCTGTGCCCCGAGCGCCCGCGGCTCCTCGCTCAACACGCGCGCCACGATCGCCTGCACGCTCGGCCCCGTGAACGGCGCCTCGCCGGCGAGCATCTCGTAGGTCACCGCGCCGAGGGCGTAGATGTCCGAGCGCGCATCGATGCTGCGCTCACCCATCGCCTGCTCGGGGCTCATGTATTGCGGCGTGCCCAGCGAGAGGCCCGTCTGCGTCATCCGCGCGCCGCCCGCGCTCTGCACCGCCAACGCGATGCCGAAGTCCGCCACCAACGCGTGCCCGTCCTGCAGCAGGATGTTCTCGGGCTTGATGTCGCGATGGATGATGCCCTTTGCGTGCGCGTGCGCCAACGCGTCGGCCACTTCGGTCGCGATGCGCAGCGAATCCGCGATCGGCAGCTGCCGTTCGCGCTCCAGGCGCGCCCGCAGCGTCTCGCCGGTCACCAAGGGCATCACGTAGAACAGCAACCCTCCGGCCTCGCCGCTATCCAACAGCGGCAGGATGTGCGGATGCTGCAGCCGCGCCGTCGTCTTGATCTCGCTGAGGAACCGCTCGCCACCGAGCACGGCGGCCAACTCCGCGTGCAGCACCTTGATCGCGACCTGCCGCTCGTGGCGCAGGTCCTGCGCGAGGTACACGGTCGCCATGCCACCGCGGCCGAGCTCACGCTCGAGGCGGTAGCGGTCGGCGAGTGCGGTGGCGAGGCTTGAGGGAATGTCTGACATCGATGGCGGCGGTGGAATATCGGCGACGACAGCGCGGAGGAACATACGGCATGCCGCACCAACTCGCTCGACGAGCGATTCCCCACCCGTGTGGGTGGGGAGTTTTCGCTCGGGGAACCATAGCTTTCGTCTGGGCGCTCATCTCGTGTGAGCGCGCTTCGCGCCACCTTATCCGCGATGGATTCCATGAGTGCCGTGATGACCGATTCGATGAGTGCCGCCGACCGCCAGCAGCGTTCCCTCGCGATGACTCGCGCCGAGAAGCTCGACCAGCTCGAGGCCGAGATCCGCGCCCGTGCCCCGCGCCCCTCGGCGCGCTTGCACATCTCGCTGTCGAATCCGCCCATCCGCACCGCCTACCAGACCCAGATGCGCGTCGCCGGCAACCGCGACGACGTGCTCGACTTCGTCGCCGCGCTGTACGACGAAGTGAAGGGTATGGTCCGTCCCGATGGTACGCTCCCCCTCTCCGTGCAGGCCATCGAGAGCGAGAGCACCGAACACATCCAGCTGCTCCTCGCGCGCGATCTCTACGAGGGCTGAACGGCGCGGCCACAGAGGCACGGAGGCACAGAGCCTCGCGTGCCGCGCGGACAGTACGGCGTTAACACTCATGGGCTCGCACTGATCGTTCGGTGCGAGCCCTTCGTCGTTGCCGTTCCTCAGCAGACGCGGCTGTCAGTCCCTGAAGTTCCCCAGTCCCTGCAGCAACCCAGTCCCTGCAGTTCCCAGTCCTTGCAGTCGCCGTTCTCCGTGCAACCTCCGTGCCTCTGTGCCTCCGTGGCAAAAAGCCCCACGCACCAAAGCCGACGGGCCCGGCGCACAAGTGCGCCAGGCCCGTAGCCCGTGCTCGGAGGTGGCAGTCTACTGCTGTGGCATCCCGCTTCCGGCCGTGCTCGCGGACTCAGGCATTGCCACCACAGGCGTCGTGAACTTCGGCCCCGGCGGCGTATCCCAGTCCGTCTTCCCTCCCCACAGCGCCGGATAGTGCCGCGCCATCGGGAGTCCATACAGGGGCTTGTACACCCCGTTGTGACAGGTCGAGCACTGCGCCTTCGGCGCATCACCCATCGCACCCAGGCGCGAGGGGTGCAGCACCGTCGAGAGCGGCGCTAAGTACTCGGTGTTGATCTGACGGATCATCTGCAGACCCGCATACGCCGTCACGCGTTGCGGCGGTGACTGCTCCCAGCTCGCGAACTGCCGCGAGTTGTGGCAGAAGGTGCAGTTCACACCCAGACCCTGCGACATGTTGATCATCGTCGCCCAGATCCACTCGGTCTGCTTCACGCTCGAGCGATTGTCGTTGCTCGGCCCCACCGTGCGCGACACGACGCGGCCCGCCACGTTGTCGAGATAGTGCCGCAGCACCTGATTCTCGTCCGTGTAGAACCACAGCCCGTTCGGCAGCGGCTTCCCCATATGGCAGGTGTAGCAGGTCACGCCCGTGTTGGCCACGTGATCCGTCCACTGTGAGTTGATGTTGCGCGTCATCTGGATCATGCGGCGCGCCACGGCCTTGGTGTAGATCTGCTGGCCGTCGGGATACGTGTCCGCCGCGAAGTTCGCGAGGTTGTGGCAGTAGCCGCAGTTGCCCGCGCCGCCCGCCACCCACGTGGCCATCGAGATCATCGTGCGGTTGAACTCGTTCACCGAGATGTCGTTCAGCACCTGCACGTTCTGCCAGGCCGGCGCCGGCCCACCTTCAGGCGCAGGCGGCAACATCGCCGGCATCTGCTTCTGCAGGTCGGCCATCGCCACCTGCACGTCGCGATTCACATAGTTCACTTCCATCGCCGTCCCGCGATGGCCGACCTGCACCACGTCGCGGTCCTTCGACTTGAAGAACTGGCAGCTCGACGCCGTCAGCACGAGCGCCGCGAGTCCTGCGGAGCGGAGGGTCTGCATCACTGAGTCCCTCCCGCCGGAGCGGTGGTCGTGGGAGCCGCCATCGAATCCATCGGCGCGGCAGGCGCCGGCACCACATACGTCGGGAAGCCGTTCTGCATGCGACCCATGTACTGGCCGCGCAGCTTCTCGAGCTGTTCCGCC
>PNKF01000043.1 GCA_013822285.1 Gemmatimonas sp. | reverse complement strand
ACGGATCTCGCTCTTGAAGCGCTCCAACGCCGACGGATCTTCCTTGAGGAAGTCCTGCTTGAGCGTCTTGATGGCGATCACTTCGCCCAGCTCGCGGTCCACGGCCTTGAACACCGTGCCCATGCCGCCCTGGCCAAGGATCTCCTTCACTTCGTAGCGCTGCGCGAAGGTGCTGCCCGGGACCAAGCCCACCGCAGCGGCGCGGTTCGCCGACGTACCGGTCATCTCACCCGCGATCAACCGCACGGTCTTTGCGTCGTCACTCGCCGCGGAGAGGAACTCCACCAGCTGCTGCTTCTCCTTGAGATCGCCCAGGAGCCGGCGGAACGCCGAGGCCAGGGCGCCGATCTCGTCCTTCGATGCGGCGGTGATCTCCGCGTCGTAGTCACCATCGGAGGCCCGCATCGCCGCGTCGGCGAGCTTCGTCACCGGGCGCGTCACCCAGCGCGCGACCAAGAGAGAGAACAGGAAGGCCGCGAGCAAGCCGAGCGCCCCGGTGATCAACAGCGTGCGCTCGAGCTCATTGAACAGCGCGAATTCCGCATCCCGGTTGCGCAGCAGCACGTAACCGCCCAGCGGGGCGCCGCCCGCGGAGCGCAGGATGCCACCGAGCGCCACGTACTTCGTCCCGCTGACATCCACGTCCTCGCGCATCGCCTCGCCTTCCGCGGTGGCGATGGCGTGCAGGTCTGTCATCAACGCTGGCGTGAGCGCCGCACGGTCCAGCGTCGTGGCGTTCACCCGCGGCGTGCCCTCGGAGTCGAGCGCATAGAACACCACGTCCACCGCATCCACCGCGCCCTGCTTCACCTGGGTTGCGAGCGCGTCGTCGAGCAGGCGCACACCCATGACGGTGCCGTACACCACACCATTGTCTTCCACGGGCACGACGACGATCTGCGAAATCAGCGTGTCGTCCGTGATGCCGAACGCCTCGATGTCATTGCGCTCCAGCGCCCCGCCGATCGCCGGCGAGGCGGCCAGCGTGTCGGCTGGTGCCTCGGCGTCATCGCTCTTCGCCAAACGCACGCCCTGCGCATCCGTGATCTGCGCCCAGTCGGCTTCCATCACATCGGCGGCCACGACGGCTTGGTCGAGCATGTTCTCCGCCCGGTTCTCCGAGGCGGGGTCGAACATCGACCGGAAGATCGAGTTGGTCGTGAACGTCCGCGCGCCATTGAGCATGCCGCGCGAACGCCCGGCCAGCTGCGCGTCGATGGCCTCCCGTGCCGATGCCCCGACACGCGCGACGCTGGCTTCAGCGGCAATGCGCGCCGAGCGCGCCGTGATGGCCAACGTCGCCCCGAGCACGACGAGCACCACCACTGAGATTCCGATGAAGATTTTGACCGAGAGGGTCAGGCCGCGCTGCGCCACGAGAGGGAGGGAAGAGAGGACTAGTAGCGATCAGGGCCGCTGCGATCGTACTCGCGGCCGAACTTGTTGCGATGCTGCACGAAGCGGAATCCACGGGCGTCCAGCGTGACGTCGAACGCGGGATTGCCGCTCGCCACCACCGTGAGCGGTCGCTCGACGGGCGTGGCCCGCTCGTGCCAGATGTGCACCGTGTATTCGCCGGCCGCCACGTTCGGGATGCGCCAGCGGCCATCCGCGCCGACCTGCGTGTAGTACGGCGTCGCCACCGCGAGCACGAAGCTGGTCATGCGCGGGTGGATGTTGCAGTAGATCGGCACGACGCCCGCCCGTCGGAAGGTCACGTCGCGCGACCGCCCCGACGGATACAAGCCGAGATCGAAGCGCGCCAACGGCGAGGTCGAGAAGACGTTGTGGCTGAACGGATCCTGGTTCGGGAACGACACCTTGCTGCCCACCGGCACCACACGCACCCGCGGCATGAAGGCGCGGCCGTTCATCGCGATGGTCGCGTCGGCCGCGCCGAGTCGCCCACTCGCGGCGCCGTTGCGCACGAGGTAGATAATGGTGTTGCCGATGTCTTCGGTCTGTTCGCCGGCGCGCTCGGTGATGCTGACGCGGCCTTCCACGGCGCCCTGCGCTTGCGCGGTCGGCGGCAGCGCGGCCAGCAGCATTGCACTCGAGAGCACCAGCACGTTCACGCTTTTCGCGGACTTCGTTCGATGCGACACCTACGCCTCCTGTCTGAGCTCGCCACGGGCCACGATGCTGCGACGCGGCACCTGCAGAACATAATGCGCGGCGCGGCGCTCGCGTTCACGCTCGTGACTTCGCTCACATCTCCCGTCCAAGCGCAGGAGAGCAGCCCGGCAAGCGTCGACTCGCTGCGGCAGCGGCTCGAGGACCTCGAGTCCATGGTCGAGATGCTGCGCGAACAGCTCGCGACCGAGTCAGGCGCTGCCGTCCGCACGCGCTCGCGCATTGCCATGGAGCTGCACGGCCGCGTGTTGGTCAACGCCCTGCGCACCAGCTCGGGCTCCAACAACGCCGACGTGCCGCAGTTCGCGACGCGCATCCTCGGGCTCGAGCGCCCCGGCGGCAACACGATGAGCATGCGCCAGACTACGCTGGGATTTGCCGTGTCATCGCCCGACATATTCGGCGCGAACTTCTCCGGTGACCTCGACGTCGACTTCTTCGGCGGTCAGTTCGGCAGTTCCGGCGGTCGGCACTTCCCGCTCATGCGCTTGCGGACCGCCCGCGCCGCGCTCATGTGGGATCGTTTCACCTTGATGGCCGGCCAAGAGCAGCCACTCATCGCGGACGTCGATCCCATCAGCCTTGCCGCCGTCGGCACACCGGGCTTCACCGCCGCGGGTAACCTCTGGCTGTGGCTGCCGCAAGTCCGCGCGAGCTACGAGACGGCCGGCCGCCTGCGCATGGGCATCCAAGCGGCGGTCCTCGCGCCGATGCCCAGCGGAACCGTCGGCACCACCAACACCATCTTCGACGCCGCCGAACGCACGGGCCAACCCACGCTGCAAGGTCGTGTCAGCGCGCGCTGGGGGCCTGAAGAATCGGCCGGCGAGATCGGCGTCGGCGTCCACCACGGCCGGGTCAAGACCATCTTCGATTCCACCGAAGTGACCAGCAGCGCCGTCGCCGTCAGCGGCATCGTACCGATCACGCGCTTCGTCGAACTACGCGGCGAGTTCTTCGATGGCCAGGCCCTCGCCGGACTCGGCGGCGGCGGCATCGGCCAAGGCATCAACCTGGAGAACAATCCGGTCCGCACGCGCGCCGGCTGGACGCAGCTGAACCTCAAACCCAACGAACGCTGGACCCTCGGCGCGGGCATCGGCATCGACGAGCCCGACTCGACTGACGTCGCGCAGCCCGCAGATCGGCGTCGCAACGAAGTCCTCGCCGTGCATGCGCAGTGGTGGCCGGTGGGGCCAATCGTCGTCGGTGCCGAATGGCGGAGGATCGCGACGCGCTACTCGACGGGCACGCTGCGCGCTGAGCACCTGAACCTGGCATTCGGCTTCGTCTTCTGAAGAGCGCCGACCGCGGTGGTGCTGGCCGCTAACCCTGCGCGTCCACCACGCGCACGGGAATCCCGCCATTGCTCGTGCGCATCCGTTCCCTGAACCGCAGCCCCGTGTGCCCCTCGAGCGCACGGTCTGCACTGAGCATGACGAAGCGCCACCCACGGCCCTGCTCCCGCATCACGCGACCCAGTGTCGCGTAGAGGTCGCGCAACGGCCCGCGCTCGCTCACGCGCACGCCATACGGTGGATTCGTGATCAACAAGCCAGGCCCAGGCGGCAACTGCGTCGCCGCAAGCGGACGCTGCAACACCTCGACGTCGGCGCGAACGCCCGCGCGCTCGGCGTTCGCCATCGCCGCGGCCACGGCACCAGTATCGCGATCCGCACCGATGATCGGCGCGGCGGCGGCCGGCAGCACCTGCTCCGCCGCGTGGGCGCGCACGCTCGACCATGCGTTGACCACGAGCTCCGGCCAGCGCTCCGCCGCGAATGTCCGCTGCGCGCCCGGCGCCATTCGCCGCGCCAGCATCGCCGCCTCGATGAGCAAGGTGCCGGACCCACAGAAGGGATCCACCAAGGGCTGCGCCGCATCGTAGCGCGCGGCCGCGAGCATCGCCGCCGCGAGCGTCTCGCGCATCGGAGCCTTCGCGACGGCCTGCCGATACCCGCGCCGATGCAACAGCGCACCCGAGCTGTCGGCGCTCACCGTGCAACGATCGTGCTCGAAGCGCACGACGAAGAGCTGCGCGCTTGCTGCGTCCGCCGCCATGCCCAGTGCATGCGGTGTGTCGTCCAGTGGCTCGTCTTCATCTTTGGCCGGCCCATCCACGCGCCGCGCACCAGGCACCGCGCGCTCGATCGCCTCGGCGACGCGCTGTGCGATCGCATCGGAGTGGTACAGCCGCGACTTCTTCGCCGTCACACGCAAGCGGTACGTCGCGTTCGGCCCCAACATGCGCGCCCACTCCACGCGCCGCGCCGCACGCTCAAGTTCGTGAAATGCCAACGCCTTGAACTGGCTCAGCCGCACCACGATCCGGCTCGCCAGCCGCGACTGCACGTTCGCCCGCGCGAGGCCGATCGCATCGCAGGCAAAGCGCACGCCGCCAACGCTTGCCGTCGCATCGGCAAATCCCAACGTCCGCAGCTCGGCTTCGAGCAACGGCTCGACGCCCGGCGCCGCAACGGCCCAGGCGTCGTATGCCGAGGCCGGCGAAGACGTCGGACGAACCACCGCCGGTGACGGGGTCGCCGAGCGCGGGGGCTTCTTGTGCGGAGGGGCAGTGCGACGCGGGGGCTTCACCCCCGCAATCTACGCGACCGCGCCGTCGGCAGCCGCGCGACGCCGGGACTCGACCACACGCCAGCCCAGCAACGCGGCCAGCACGATCGCATACACCAACGGCTCGCGCCAATCGAGCTTCACGGCCATGAAGAAGTGCACCAAGCCAAGCACCGCCACCACGTACACCAGACGGTGGAGCTTCGACCACGACTTACCAAGTCGGCGAATCATGCCCTTCGTGCTCGTAATCGCCAACGGCAGCATCAACACAAGCGCCAGCATGCCGATCGTGATGAATGGCCGCTTGAGCAGATCCGTCTTCACCACATCCCAGCCCACCAAGTCATCGATCACCAATTGCACGTCGATGATCGCCCACACCAAGAGATGCAGCACGCCATAGGCGAAGGCGTAGAGCCCCAACGTGCGCCGATGCTTGGCCAACCAGTTCCAGCCAGTGAGCCGCCGCAGCGGCGTGATGGCCAGCGTGGCGAGCAGGGCCCGCAGCGTCCACGCACCATACGCGTGCTCGGCAGCCTTGATCGGATCGGACCCGAGATAGCGTGATCCCAGCGCGAAGTCCGAGTAGATGGCCCAGGCGTACCACAGCGCGGGCACGGCCGCCGCGACGACGAGCAGCGCGCCAAACCCACGCGGCTGCCGCGCGATGCCGCCGAGCGCTTGCACTCAGTAGTTCCGGCGCAGGTCCAGTCCCGAGTACAGCGACGCGACTTGGTCGGCGTAGCCGTTGAACGGCAACGTCGGCCGACGCCGGAACTCGCCGATGCGCCGCTCCGTCGCCTGACTCCAGCGCGGGTGATCGACCTGCGGATTCACGTTCGCGTAGAAGCCGTACTCGCTGGGAATCGCCTGCATCCACGACGATGTCGGCATCGTCTCGGTGAAGCGCATGCGCACGATGCTCTTGATGCCCTTGAAGCCGTACTTCCACGGCACGACCAAGCGCAGTGGCGCGCCGTTCTGGTTCGGCAGGTCGCGGCCGTACACGCCCGTCGCCAACAACGTCAACGGATGCCGCGCCTCGTCGAGCCGCAGGCCTTCCTTGTACGGCCACTCCAGGGCCGGAAAGCGCTGCCCGGGCATGCGCCGCGGATCCAACAGCGTCGTGAACTCCACGAACTTCGCCGACGCGCGCGGCCGCGCGCGGTCGATCACGTCCTTGAGCGGAATGCCACGCCATGGGATGACCATCGACCACGCTTCCACGCAGCGCATCCGATAGATGCGGTCTTCCACGCGCGAGGGCTTGAGGAAGTCCTCGAGTCGGAAGTCCCCCGGATTGTCGCAGAGCCCGTCAACCTTCACGGTCCAGGGCCGCGGCACGAAGTTCACCGCGTTGCGCGCCGGATCTTCCTTGCCCGTGCCGAACTCGTAAAAGTTGTTGTAGCCCGTCACGTCCGCCCACGGCGTGGGCGTGTCATTCGGCTGCAACCCGTACGGCGTGCCGCGGGCCTGCGGCCCACCCTGCTGCTCCTGACCCGCGTCGGCGAAGCGCGCCGCGCCGAGCAGCCCGGCTCCGGCCACGCCGGCGGCCGCGAGGAACTTGCGACGGTCGAGGTACCAGGACTCCGGAGTGAGTTCGCTGGACGGAAGCTTGGGAATACGCATACTTGAATGTAGGGCTGAACCGCCTGCGGTGTTCCCGCGTTCATACTGTTGCCGAACGCAGTCCTACCTCCACCCACCCACATGTCCTACCCCACGCAGAACTTCGCCAACCACGCGCGTTGGCAGCCCCTCTACCACTACTTCGCGTCGCCCGTCACGGCCCTCTACGCCGTGTACTCCGTCACCCAGGTCTTCGGCGACCCGAGCAAGGCCAACATCATCCACGCCCTGTGGGCCGTCGCCATCTCGGCGGGTGTGCTCTCGTCGCGCGTCATGACGCTCACCGTGCAGAACCGTCTCATCCGACTCGAGATGCGCCTGCGCCTGAAGGAGATCCTGAGCGGCGAACTGCTCACGCGCAGCAAGGCGCTCACCGTGCGGCAGCTCATCGCGCTGCGCTTCGCCTCCGACGCCGAGCTTCCCGCGCTGGTCGAGCGCACGCTCAAGGGCGAGTTCGCGACCCCCAAGGACATCAAGCGCGCGATCACCGACTGGCAGGCCGATTGGCTCCGCGCCTAGGACACTGAGGTCACAACGAAAAACGGGGGCGCCATCCGGCGCCCCCGTTTTCTGTTGTCGCTACTTCAGCAGCTGTCGGTGCCAGCTCGCCGATGCAGGCCCCTCGAAGCCGGCGCGATACGCACCCAGCGTCGTCACCGTAGTGTCGAACACCGTCGTGTCGCCATGCGCCTCGCCCTCGGCAACCAAGCGCTCGAACTCCGGCAGTGGCAGGCAATGCACCATGCCACCCGCATCACGGAAATACACGTTGCCACCGCCCACCATCGAGGTGCCGATGCCCGCTTCGATCTCCTGCAACGTGCGGAACAAGCCGTCGATGGAACAGCCGGAAGCATCCGACGCGCGTTCATCCACGGCAATCACCAAGAAGTGCTCGTCGCGGAACAGGCGTCCGCAGACCAACGGCGCTCCGTGCGCCTTCCACTGCTTGAGATAGCGGTCCACCGCCGTCATCAGACGCGGCTCGTCGATCTCATCGATGGGCGCACGCGCGCCGAACACCCAGCAACGGGAGTCGTCAGGAAGCGAATCAATGGGCACCAAAGGCATCCTGGAATTTAACTACCTCGGCCCCAGCGGCGCGGACCGCCCCGCGATGCCAAGTTTCCAGCGATCACTCTCCCGGAGCCTGATATGGCCGCCACCGCTGGATGGTTCACGCCTATGCTGCACGCCATGGACCTCGCGCGGTCCATCCGGTTCTACGAGACGCTGGGCTTCGAACTCATCGACACCGATCGCTGCGAACCGCTGGGCTGGGCCCGCATGCATTGCCAGGGCGGCGCGTTGATGCTCCTCCGGGCCGAACACCCACCCGAGATCGGCAAGCAAGGCGTGGTGTTCTACATGTACGCCGAGGACCTGCCGCCATATCGCCAGCGTCTCATCGACGCAGGGCTGTCTCCGAGCGAAATCGAGTATCCCCATCACGGGCCAAGCGGCGAGATCTACCTGCGCGACCCCGACGGCTACTTCATCGGTATCGCACATTGGGGCGAAAAGGAGCACACGGAGTGGCTCAAGCGCATCGGGCGCACGAGCATCTAGGCCCGCTGCGCGCTGTCTACAGTAGGCCGAGTTCAAACCGCAGCGCCGTCGACAACGACGGATGCGCGAACACAAACCCACTCCGCTCCAACGCCTTCGGCAGCACCCGCTGGCTCGCCAGGATCGTCCCCTCGGCCATCGCTCCAAACAACGTCTTCAGCGCGAAGGCCGGCACGGGAAACAGGTTCGGCCTGCCCAGCACACGCGCCAGCGTCGCGGCGAAGGTCGCGCTGGTCACCGGCTCCGGCCCGACGAGATTCAGCGCGCCACGCAGGGAATCCGTGAACAGCGCATGATGGGCCGCGCCAATCCAATCCTCGCGGCTGATCCAACTCATCCACTGCGCCCCGCTGCCAAGCTTGCCGCCCACGCCAGCCAGGAACGGCGTCACCATCTTCGCCAACGCGCCACCTGCCGGGTTCAACACGATGCCCGTGCGCAGGTGCACCACGCGAATGCCCGCCTCCTCGGCCGCGCGCGTCTCCGCCTCCCACTCGCGCCCCACATCGGCGAGAAAGTCATCGCCGGCCACCGACGTCTCGTCCAACACCTCGTCCGCACGCGAGCCGTAGATGCCGATCGCCGATCCACTCAACAACACACGCGGCTTCCGCGCGAGCTTGGCGATCGTCTGCGCAATCAACCGCGTCGTTTGCACGCGACTCTCGCGGATCGCGCGGCGATGCTCCGCCGTCCACCGCTCGGCCACGCTCGCGCCGGCCAAGTGAATCACGGCATCCACGCCCTCGAGCGCAGCCGCGTCGAGCGTACCGCGGGCCGGATCCCACTGCACGTCGTTCTCCGGTCCGCGCCCGATGCGCAGCACCGTGTGCCCACCCGTGGTGAGGAAGGCGCAGAGCGAGGTCCCGAGGAATCCGCTCGCCCCCGTCACCGCGACGCGCAGCCGCGGCTGCGCCGCAAACTGCGCATGCCGACCGAGATCCAACCGCGTCAACGCATGCCGCCATTGCAGCAGGCGCTCCAATCGCTCGCGCGTGAACCACCCCGCCACCACGTCGCCGAACGGCGGCAGCGGCAACGCGTACGTGATGCGGTCATCGAGTACGCTCGTGCCGTCGCCCTGCGGCTCCATCTTGTGGATGTGCTCCCAGTGCGCGAACGGGCCCTTGCGCTGCACATCGCGGAACTCGCGGCCCTTCACGTAGCCGACGTGCTCCATCTCCCAGTTCGTCGTCACCGGGCCGACGGGAATCCCCAGCGTCACGCGCGAGCCGTCCGTGATGCCCCCGCTGCGCGCGAGCACACGCGCCGGCATGAAGCCCGGCGTCAGCCGCTCAAACGCGCCGGACCGCTCGTGCCAGGCAAACAGCGCCTCGGCGCTTACCGGCATCTCCGAGCGCAGTTGCACAACGGTGCCGCGCGGCAACGCCGCGCCAGTCGCCGCTACTGCGGCGGATCGTCCACCACTCTCCACAGATACCACGAAGCCACCGTCCGATAAGGCGCCCACTTGGCGCCGAGTTTGGCGACACGATCCGGTTTGGGATGCGTGCGTAGTCCATAAAGCCGCTTGATCGCCGTCTGTATCCCGAGGTCCAGCGTCGGCAGCACATCAGGGCGCCCCAGCCGGAACATCAAGATCATCTGCGCGGTCCATTCCCCCACCCCGCGCACCTGCGTGAGCGTGTCGATGACCTCGGCGTCCGACATCGCATCGACCTGCGGCAGCGGGATCCGGCCACGGTGCACGTCCTCCGCCAGTCCGCGCACGTACTCCGCCTTGCGCTCCGAGAGCCCGATGCCACGCAGCACCTCATGCTTCACCTTCAGCACTTCGCGCGGCTCCGGCGAGCGGCCATCGAACAAGGCTTCGAAGCGCGCGTGAATCGTCCCCGCCGCCTTGCCGCTCAGCTGCTGGTAGATGATGGAACGCGCCACCGCGGCGAAATGGGTCCCGCTGCGCTCGCGCGTCAGCGAGCAGGGACCGGCCTGCGCGATCCACTTCCCGAGGATCGGATCGGCGGCCGTGAGATGCGCGATGGCCTTCGCGTGGCGTGGAGGCATGTGCGGAAGTTACCTTCGTCCCAGCGATGGCGACCATCCTCTACGTCGACGACGAACCCGCAGTCGGAAAGCTGCTCGGCCACATGATCGAGCAGGCCGGCCATCACGCCGTCGGCGCCTCGTCCGTGCACGAGGCCCTGCAGGTCCTCGCCCGCGAGCGCGTGGACCTCATCGTCTCCGACCATCAGATGCCCGGCCTCACCGGACTCGACCTGCTCGAGCTGCTGAAGACCGAAGGCTACGACGTCCCGCTGATCATCCTCACCGGCTACGCAAGCATCGAGCAGGCGGTGAGCGCCATCAAGGCCGGCGCGGTCGATTACATCACCAAGCCGGTCGACGGCCAGCAGCTCGAGATCGCGCTCGAGCAGGCCCTCAAGTTCGAAGGCCTCAAGCGCGAGAATGCCGCCCTGCGCGACGAAGTCATGCAGCTGCGGCAGAACCAGCAGATCCTCGGCGATTCACCCGCCATCCAGAAGGCGCTCAGCGAAGTCGCCATGGCCGCGCCCACGCGCGCGTCCGTGCTACTGCTCGGCGAGAGCGGCACCGGCAAGGAGCTGTTCGCGCGCGCGATCCACGAGCAGAGCGATCGACGCAGCCAGCCCTTCATCAAGATCAACTGCGCCGCGATTCCCGAAGGCCTCATCGAGAGCGCTCTCTTCGGCCACGAGAAAGGCGCCTTCACCGGGGCCATCAAGCGCGTCGAAGGCGCCTTCGAACGCGCCAACCGCGGCACCCTGCTGCTCGACGAGATCAGCGAGATGCGGCTCGACCTCCAAGCCAAGCTCCTGCGCGTGCTGCAGGAAGGCGAGTTCGAGCGCGTCGGCGGCGAAACACCCATCAAGGTGGACGTGCGCATCATCGCCACGTCGAATCGCCCGCTCGCCGACGAAGCCGCCGAAGGGAGGTTCCGCCAGGATCTCTACTTCCGCCTCAGCGTGATCCCGGTGCACATCCCGCCGCTGCGCGAACGCCGCAGCGACATCCCGCTGCTCGCCATGCGCTTCGCCATGCGCGCCGCCCAGGAATACAAGAAGGACATCCAGGGCATCGCGCCCGATGCGATGGAATGGCTGCGCACGCAGCCGTGGCCCGGCAACGTGCGCGAGCTGCAGCACTTGGTCGAGCGCGCCGTCGTGCTGTCGCGCGAAAGCGTACTGTCCTACGCCGCCTTCGCCGGCTCCGACCGCCGCGCCACGCCACTCAGCGTGCCCGCGACCAGCAGCAGCCCGCTGCCCGACGGCGCCATCGTCCTCGACTCGCTGGACATCGCCAGCGCCGAGCAGCGGCTGATCGACGTCGCCCTGGCCCGCACCAACGGCAACCGCACCAAGGCGGCCGAACTGCTCGGTATCTCCATCCGCACCCTGCGCTCGCGGCTCAATTCACCAGACGCCTGACGCAAAGTTGAATCGGCAAAAACTGCCGCTCGGCGAAGTTCGCCGGGCTTTTTTTGTGCCATGAATTTTTTAAGTCATTACAGAACAGGCACTTAAAGAATTTGTTAGGCGGCACGATTCCTGAACTCCATATCGGCGGACCACTACGCCTCGGAGTTCCAGCATGTCGCTCACCCGCGATGCCCTCGTGCAGCGCCACATCGGCTTGGTGCACTACCTCGCCCGTCGATTGCACAACACGCTGTCTGATGAAGCCGAACTCGACGAGCTCGTGAGCGCCGGCCTCGCCGGTCTGCTCGCGGCCGCCGACGCCTTCGAGCCGACTCGCGGCCTCGCGTTCTCGACCTACGCCGCCACGCGCATCCGCGGCGCCATGCTCGACGAGCTGCGTCGCGTCGATCCGCTCACCCGCGGCGCACGCTCCCGCGTGCGGCAACTCGAACGCACCCGCGACTCGCTCGCGCAGTCCCTGCATCGCAGCCCCGACAGCCACGAACTAGCCGCCGCACTCGACACCGATCTCCCCGGCCTCATCGCCTGGGAACGCGAAGCGCTCGACTACACACCCCTCAGTCTCGACGCCCCGCAAGCCGCGCCGCACGTCGACGCCCCGTCGCGCGAAGAACGCGTCCCCGCCATCGAACCCGATCTCGATCTCGAGCTCGACCGAGAACGCGAGCGCGAACGGCTCCGCGAAGCCCTGCATACCCTCGACCGCGATGCCCTCGAAGTCCTCGTCCTCTCCTTCTTCGAAGACCGCCCACTCCGCGAAATCGCCCCCAGACTCGGCGTCACCGAATCGGGCGCCAGCCGCATCCGCGCCCGTGCGCTCCGCCAATTGAAGCTCCGACTCTCCAAGTCTCCCCGCGTCGCCTAGCGCGACCTCATTCACTCGGCGAAAACTGCCGCTCGGCAAGAATTGCCGTGACACAGGACTGTGCCTTAGACACTCTAAGTCATTTCACATCAAACACTTAAAGAAT
>PNKF01000042.1 GCA_013822285.1 Gemmatimonas sp. | reverse complement strand
GGGCGGGGTGGTCGTTGTAAGACTCCACCCCTGTTCACCACGAAGGCACGAAGAGTTCTCTGCACGCTCGCGGCCCCGCAACCCCAAGAAGCATTGCTTCCTCGGCGTTGCGGGGTTGTGCGCTCATTGCGGCTCCCTTCGTGCCTTCGTGGTGAGTGCCGTTGCGCTCTACGGGAACTGCGCCAGCAACCGCTCGACGGCGCCGCGGATCGCGCTCGTCGGGTCTCGCTCGGCCTCGGGCTTCACCTCGCCGTAGATGATGCCGCGCCACGCGACGTGGCGGCCGTCGGCGCTGAGCGCGTCCACGACGAGGAGGCCTTCCTGCCAGGTCATCGTGCGCTCGCGCATCTGTTCGGGATCACCGTAGCGGCCCCAGGCCTGCGGATCGCGGTCGCCGACCGCGCGCGGATCGCCGAGCGGCGGCATCGTGTCCACGATGTCGCGTCGCGCGAGGTGGAAGTGCACGAAGAACTCCGCGGAGTCCGGCGTCGTGAGTCGGAAGCCGCGGGCCTCGAGGCCTTGGGCGATCGCGTCCGACAAGAGGTCGTGAACGCCCGGTGACGGCACAACTTCGCCCTGCTCGGGACTGGGTCCGTCCGCGTCGGGTGCGCTCCAGGCCCAGCGGGCACCTGATGCGATGCGGACGGTCTCGTCCCGCTCGATGATGACGGTGGGCTCGCAGGCTGTGGCGGCGAGCGCGAGGGCGGCGAGAGCCGCGAGACGCAGTGCAGGGGGCATAGTTGGAGTGTCGCGTCCTCCGCGACATAACGCCAGCTTACAGGTATGTCCGAGAATCCCCGAATCTTTGTCGAGGCCTACGTCGAGACCCGCGAGCAAGGCGAGGCGGCGATGGCGGCGGGTGCCGATCGTCTCGAGCTCTGCGGACCGGGCGAGGGCGGCCTCACGCCGGACTACGCCACGCTGGGCTGGCTCGCGACGTCGCAGGCGTATCCCGTGCACGCGATGCTGCGTCCACGCGCGGGCGACTTCGTGTACGATGCCGATGAGTTCGAGCAGATGCGTCGAGCCATTCCGCGGCTGCGACAGCACGGCGGGCGTGGTGTGGTCTTCGGCATCCTCCGTGAGGACGGGTCGCTCGACGTCGAACGGATGGCCGAGCTCACGGCCCTCGCCGATGGAATGCACGTGGTCTGCCACCGTGCCTTCGACGCCACGCCGGATGCTGACGAGGCACTGGCGCAGTTGATTGCGCTGCGGGTCCACGAGGTGCTGACCAGCGGGCACGCGGCGACCGCGTCAGAGGGGACGGCGACGCTGCGGCGCCTGAAGCAGATCGCGAACGGCCGGATCGCCATCCTCGCCGGCGGGAGCGTGCGTGCGCACAACGTGCGGGAGCTCGTCGCGGCATCCGGGGTACAGCGCGTGCACGCCCGCGCCACGGACGCCGCGGTGATCGCGGACATCCGGCGCGCGTTGGACGACGCGCCGTCCACCTAGGAACGTCGCGACGCGGCTGCTCATCCCGGGTGGTGCTTAGCGCCGCGTCTCGCTGAGCGCCGCCACGATTCCCGTGGCGAGCCCGCTTACGTCGCCCTCGGCCCAGAAGTGCAGGAAGAACAGCCGCGGCTCGTCGTCGAGCAGATGGTTGTGCAGGCTCGTCGGCGTGATCCCGTGCGCCTGCAACGCGCGGATCACGCGGTTCACCTCGTCGGCCAGCAGGACGAAGTCGCCGGTGATGGCGGCGCGCCCAGGCGCGGTCGGCTGGAAGTTGATCACGTGCGCGACGCCCATCGAGACGGGCAGCTCCGTGCCACCGCTGCGCAGCCGTTCACTGCGTGGCACGGCGAACTGCATCACCCCGGCGTTGACGGGCGCGCCGCGTCCCATCGCCATCGCGAGTGCCGCACTGTCGATCGACGCGCGAAGCGGCTGCGCGACGCTGGGTACGCCGCGCCCAGGCGTCGCTGTGTGGGCGAGCGCGGCGCGCAGTCCCTGCGCGATGCTCGCGGCGGCGCCGTGCGCGTGCAGGTGCACATAGAGCACGCTGGGTTGCTCGCCCACCAAGTGATGATGAATCGCGCTCTGCTCGATCCCGTGCTCCTGCAGCGCGCGCAACACGTTGGGGAGCTCCGATTCGAGTACGACCAGGTCGCCCATCACCATCGTGCCGTGCGGCGTGGGCAGGAAGGCCGCCCACGACCCCAACGCGAAGTTCGGGCGGAGCGACACGCCGCCGACACGCACATCGAGGTCGTTGCGCGGCATCGAGAAGCGGAGCACGCCTCCGGCGGCCGTCGCGGCGTCCCGCTGGAGGATGCCCTCGAGGGCGGAGCGGTCGAGCGTCGGCACGACCTGCGCGCCCAGCGAACCGGCGAGCAGGCCTACCGCGGCAAAGATGGATCGGACGGACATACACGACCTCCTATGGATGGGCGCGGTCGCGCCTCAGTACATCTTCTTCAATTCAGAATAGTCGCCGGTCACGACGAGGCGCACCACGACATCGCGTCCCGAGCGATTGCGCCAGAACCAGCCGTGGCTGCCGTCCATCGCCGCGGTGATGACGCCCGAGTCCGCCGGCACGCCGGTGCCGCGACGGTAGGGGATGTAGCTGTTCGGCGCCCCGGTGGAATCGCCGTGCATATCGAAGTTCACGTTGCCGCCGGTCGCCGTCCACGCGAAGCGGGCGGTCGCGCCGCTGCGCATCACCAGCTTGACCTCCTTGCCGGCGCTCGGTTCCAGCGACACCAGCACCGTGTCGGCCTTCTCGACTGCGCCGGGCATCGCCTCCGGCGCCGCGGTGGCGGCCGGCGCCGCGCCACCGGACGCTTCCGCGGCCTCGGCTGCCGCAGCTTCGCGAGCCAGTTGCTGCTTGATCTCGCCCATCTCGGTCAACCCGAGCACGCGGCCCGCGCCGGTGGGATCCACGCCGTACTCCGCCGGAAGCACGATGAGGGTGAGCAGCACGGCGGCGACGCCGATCGCCGTTGCGGTCGCATTGCGGAGCGTCTTGGCGCTGGGGAGGTCTTCGAGGGGCGGCAGGTTGCTGAGTGACATTGGGATCACGCGGTGGGAGTGAGGAAGTAACCAGAGAGCTGGAATCCGAACAGCAGGAAGCCGAGCGACATCAGTACGACGTTGGCACCAAAGGCGTGGCGCTCGAATCCGTCGCGCCGGCGCCAGTAGCCCATCGCGATGAGGATTGCGCTGAGCCCGAGCAACTGACCCAGCTCGACCCCCACGTTGAAGGCGACGAGGTTGGCGAACAGGCCGTCGCGGCTCACGTCATAGTCCAACACCTTGGTGGCGAGGCCGAAGCCGTGGATGAGGCCGAATCCCAGCGTCGCGGCCCGCGTGTCCGGCTGCCAGCCGAGCCACACGCGGTACGCGCCGAGATTGTCGAGCGCCTTGTAGACGATTGACAGGCCGATAACGGCATCCACGAGGTACGCGTTGACGCGAATGTCCCCGAGGACGCCCGTGAGCAACGTGACGGTATGTCCGACGGCGAACAGCGACACATAGAGCGCGACGTCGCGGAGTCGATACACGAAGAAGATGACGCCGGCCAGGAAGAGCAGGTGATCGTAGCCGGTCACCATATGCTTCGCGCCGAGATAGGCGAACGGCGCGAGCAGGATGCCGCTCACCTGCTCGAGATAGCCCTTGTCGCCTGCGGTGACGCCGTGCGCAAGTGCGGTCGCCGGCAGCACCGTGAGCAAGGTGAGTGCGGCCGCGGATGCGCGCCGCAACAAGTGGGGACTCACGAGATCGGTTCTTCGGGCGTGGGGGCAGGGGGATGCGCCAGCGCGTACAGCGCCGGCAGGACGACCATATTCAACGCGGTGGCGGAGAGCAGTCCGCCAAGGATGACGATCGCCATCGGCGTTTGGAGCTCGTTACCTGGTTCACCGCCTCCGATGGCCAACGGGATGAGCGCCAAGCCGGCTGTCAGCGCCGTCATCAAGATAGGCGACAGCCGCTCGAGCGAGCCGCGATGGATCGCTTCGTCGAGCGTCGCGCCCTCACCCTCGAGATGGCGATAGTGCGTCACCAGCAAGATGCCGTTGCGCGTCGCGATGCCGAACAGCGTGACGAAGCCGACCAGCGAGGCGATGCTGAGCACACCGTCGGTCCACAGGACCGCCACGATGCCGCCGATCAGCGCCAGCGGGAGGTTGGCCATCGTGAGGATCGCCAACCGCGCGGAGCGGAACTCACCGTACAGGATCACGAAGATCGCCGCGATGGCGAGCACGGAGAGCGCGCCGAGCGAGCGTACCGATTGCTCCTGCGCCTCGAACTGTCCGCCGTACTCGATGAAGTATCCGGCCGGTAACTCAACGTCCGTTGCGACGCGCTCGCGGATCTCGGCCACCGCCGAGCCGAGGTCACGGCCGGCGACGTTGGCTTGCACGACAATCTTCCGTTGCACGTTCTCGCGGGAGATGGTATTCGGCCCCCGCGCCATCGTCACGCGGGCGAGCTGCCCCAGCGCAATGCGCTGGCCGGTCGGCGTCGCGATCGGGACCGCCGCAATTGCCTCGGCGGACGAACGATCCGCGTCCGGAAGTCGAAGCACGAGGTCGACGGAGCGACCTTCCTCCAGCACCTGGCCCGCGACCTCGCCATTGAACGCGACGTCGATCGCCTCGGCGAAGTCGCCGGGCGTCAGACCCGCGCGCGCCAGCGCCAAGCGGTCGACATCCAATCGCAGCTGCGGCACATCTACTTGCTGTTCGAGCTGCAGGTCGGCGATGCCCGGGACGGCCTGCATCGCGTCGCGAATCGCCGTGCCGACGCTACGCAGGCCGGCGAGATCCGGACCGAAGATCTTCACGGCGATGTTCGCGCGCGTACCCGACAGCATATGGTCGATGCGATGTCCGATCGGTTGACCGATGGTCACGTTGGTGCCGGGGATGGCGGAGAACTCGCGACGCAACCGCTCATACAGCGCGTCTTTGTCCACGTCCGCGCGCAGCGTGACGTCGAGCTCCGCCGCGTTCACGCCCTGCGCGTGCTCGTCGAGCTCCGCACGGCCCTGGCGGCGATCGGTGTTGAGCACGGCCGAATCCGCCTTGAGGATGCGCTCGACGCGCAGTCCGATGGCGCTGGCCTCCGCGAGCGAAGTGCCCGGGACCGTCACGACGGAAACGGTGAGTGCCCCTTCATTGAACTCCGGGAGGAAGGCGGTGCCGAGGAAGGGCACGGCGCCCAAGGTGAGGAGCAGCGCCCCGATCGCGGCCACGAGGGTTCGCTTCGGATGGCGGAGCGTGGCGCCGAGCAGCGGCGCGTAGCGCGCTTTGAGCCAACGCACCGCGCGACTGTCGCCGTCGTGCGCGCCGTCGGACGGCAGCCACCAGGCGCAGAGCACCGGCGTCACCGTCACCGCTACGACGAGTGACGCGAGGATGGACACGACGTACGCGATGCCCAGCGGCCGCAACAGGCGGCCCTCGACGCCGCCGAGGAAGAACAGCGGCAGGAAGGCCACGATGATGATCATCGTCGCGTTGACGATCGAGCTTCGAATCTCCACGGACGCGTCGAAGACGACCTGCGAGACCCGGCGTCGGTCCGCGGCCGGCCGCGCGGAGTTCTCGCGCAGCCGCCGATACACGTTCTCGACGTCGATGATGGCATCGTCGACGAGGGCGCCGATGGCGATGGCCATTCCGCCCAGCGACATCGTGTTGATGCTGATGCCGAGCAGCTGCATCGCGATGAGCGCGACGACCAGCGACAGCGGGATCGCCAGCACCGAGATACCTACGGCGCGAGCGTTCGCGAGGAATAGCGCGAGGATGAGCACCACCAGCACCGCACCGTCGCGCAGGGCGTGGATCACGTTGCGGATGGCCACGGAAATGAAGTCCGCTTGGCGGAACAGTTGCGTCTCGAGCCGCATCCCGCTTGGTAGGCTGGGACGGATAGCCTCGAGCTCCGCGTCGATACGACGCGTGAGCTCCAGCGTGTTCGCGCCCGGCTGCTTCTGTACCGCGAGCACGACGCCGGGCGCTGCGTTCACCGAGGCGTCGCCGTAGCGTGGGGCCGCACCGACGCGCACGGAGGCCACGTCGCCCAGCGTCACCGGGATCCCTTGGCGTACTGTGACGACGGTCGCAGCGATGTCTGCGGCATCACGCGCGCGGCCGATGCCTCGGATGACAATCTCCTGCCCGCGATCCATATACACGCCGCCGGAGGCGTTCCGATTGGCGCCCTCCGCGGCGCGCAAAACATCGGCAAGCGACACCCCGGCGCTGCGCATCCGCGCCGGATCGGCGAGCACCTGGTACTGCTTGACCTCGCCGCCGATCGGAATCACCTGGGCGACGCCGGGCAACGCGAGTAGACGCCGCCGCAGTGTCCAGTCGGCGACGGTGCGCAGGTCCATCTGCGCCGTCGCGCCTTGCGTCGCGGAGTCGCTCCACGCGAGGCCGATCATCATTATCTCGCCCATCACCGACGAGACCGGGGCGAGTACGGGCGGTGCCATCCCCGTCGGCAATGTCGCCGCCACGGTTTGGAGCTTCTCGGCCACGATCTGCCGCGCCCGGAAGATCTCCATTCCCCAGTCGAATTCCACCCACACCACGGCGATACCCTGCGCGATGGACGAGCGTACGCGGCGGACGCCGGTGGCGCCGTTGACCGCGGTCTCGATCGGGAACGCGACCAGTGCCTCGACCTCCTCGGGCGCCATCCCGTGCGCCTCGGCCAGCACCGTCACGGTTGGCGCGGTCAGGTCCGGGAAGACATCCACGGGCAGGCGTGTTGCCGTGATGCCGCCGCCGAGCAGCAAGAGGGCCGCGGCGGCGAAGACAACGACGCGCCGCTGGAGCGACCACGCAATGAGTGCGTTGAGCATCGCGCCGCCTAGTGTTCGTGACCGTGCGTGGGCACGGCGGTGGACAAGGACGCCAGCTTCACTTGGTACGGCGCACCGGAGACGACGCGCTCCCCGACGCTGACTCCCGTCGCGACCAACGTGCGACGGCCGTCGGTGCCGAGGACGCGCACGACGCGGCGCTCGAAGCGCTCGCCGGATGTCTGGACAAACACGACGCTCACGCCGTCTTCCTCGAGCACGGCGGAGGAGGGGATCAGCAGGCCTGATTCACGCAGCCGGAGCGGGAGGCCGACGCGCGCCAGCGCACCGACCCGTACCGACGACGATGCCGCGTCGACCGCGTACGTCGCCGTGATGCTCCGCGTCAGCGAATCCACGACTGGGCTCATTCCCAGCGGACGCGCGGTGAGCCGCAGGCTATCGAGGCCTTCCGGCATCGCGACGCCTGGCGCCGCGCGGTCTACCTGCGCTGCGATGTCGAGCGGAACGCGTGCAATGATCCACGCGCGCCGCGGGTCTACGATGGTGGCAAGCACGGCGCCGGCCTCGACGCGCGCGCCGCTGATGCCCTGCCGGGCGGCGATGCGCCCGTCGATCGGCGCGCGGACGTCGAGTGTGCCGTCGGCGGCGAGGGCACCGCCGCCGGCGGCGGCGAGCGCTTCGCGCGCCGCATCGCGCTCGATGCGCGCCTCGTGCAGTCGGCGCTCGGGAATCGCCTCCGCGCGGACGAGGCGCTCGGCGCGTTCGAACTCTTCCTCTGCTTCGCGGAGACGCGCGCGGGCATCGGCGAAGCTCGCACCCGCGTCGCCGAGCGTGGGCTGGATGCGCGCGAGGCGCGCGCCCGCGGCGACTTGCTGGCCCACGGCCGGCGCGTCGGCGTCGAGCAGTAGCAGACCGCTGGCAGGTGCCGCCACGACTTGCGCTGCGCCCGGCGCCGGCGCTATCTCGCCCGAGACCCACGCCACCGCCGTGATCGATCCTTCGACGACGGCCGCCGTGCGGAAGCCGTCTGTCTTCCACTGCTGTTCCTTGAGGAACGGGATTCCCGCGTCTTCGCCGCCATCATCCACCGGCGCTGACGCCTCGTCGGCATAGACGACGAGGCCCGGGACGTTGATGCGATCCCGCGACTGGGGACTCTCGACCTCGACGACGAGATCGTAGGTCCCGGCGCGCGTGAACACCGGGTTGGGGCCGTAGATGCCGGGGACGCGCGGCGTCTCCTGCGTCACCACGAGCGGCGCGCCCCCGGCGCGCGCCGTGAACCGCATCGTCACGCGACCGGATCGCAGTGGTGCGAAGTCGGTCACGTCCGTGAGGTGCACGGCGAAGGTCCCACCCTGACCCACGATGAGCGCGGGATGCTCCATAAAGAGCTCGGTGGAGTCGGTGTAGATCGTGTACACGCCGCCTGCGAGTTCGGTCTCCGCGTCGGCGGCGGCGGGGGTGCGATCACAGGCCGCGAGCAGCAGGGCCGCGAGCGCGGCAGCACTGGTGAGTCGTGACGAAGACCGGAAGCGAATGGACATCACGGAGTACCCCAAGAGGGCAGACGGCCGAGGGCTCGCGCGGCTTCGGCGCGGAGCACGAGCGCATCGGCAAGGAGGGAAGTGTAGGCGTCTTCGGCATCGGCGAAGGCGCGGAGGGCGAGGAGCCACGCATCGAGCGTGATCTCGCCTTCGGTGTACGCGAGACGTGCCGCGTCCACGGCGCGTGTGGCTTCGTCGCCGAGCGCGGGAGCGAGCGCGTCGAGCTGTACCTGTGCGGTGCGTAGCGCGTCGAGCGCCGCGTGAGCCTCGACGCGCGCGCGCTGTCGAGTGGCGACAAACGACGCATCGGCCGCCGCGGCGTCGGCGGTCGCGGCCTCTGCGGCAGCGGTGCGGCGATCCAGAAGCGGCAGCGGGATCGAAACGCCGGCGGCGATGCCGTTCAGCGTGCCGAGTCCTGCGGCGCGTTCGGTCTTGATGCCACCGACGAGGCTCGGCACTGGCACGCGTTCCCACGCCGCCAAGTCCGCGGCGGCCTGCGCTTCGCGCACGCGCGCTGCGGCCGCGGCGACGTCCGGTCGTGCGTCGAGCGCCGAGTCGCCGACGGCCGTTCGGCCGAGCGCCGCGGCGTGTTCACGGAGTGCCTGCGCCGTGGGCAGCGACACGCGCAGCCCGGTGGCGTCGATTGCATCGTCTGGCGTCGGGGCGAGCAGGGCCGCGAGCGTGCGCTGAGCGCGTCGCACATCGGCCTCGCGCGCCGCACGCTGGGCTGCGAGGCGTGCGGCCTCGAGCCGACTCCGACGCAGTTCGTATCCGGAGATGTCGCCCGCCTCGCGGCGCGCTTGCAGCGCGGCCATCGCGCGGTCGAACTCCTCGCTTCCCGCGCGCGCGATGGCCGCCTGCCGTTCGGCGGCCCCGAGCGCGGCGTAGGCACGGATCACGCGTGTCGCGACATCGAGCTCCGCGGCGCGCAGGCTAGCGGTCGCCGCGTCGAAGCGCGCGACGGCGACGCCGCGGCGTCCGCGGCGCCGACCGAGCGCCAGCGGCTGCGCCAGCGTCGTGATGTGTTGCGAGTTCGTGTTGCTGCCCGCGGAGGTGCGCTCGTACTGCCACGACAACGTCGGGTTGGCGAAGGCCGAGGCTTGGCGGACGTCGGCATCGGCCGCGCGGAGCGCGGCCCGCGCCGCGGCGATCTCAGGGTGCTGCCGGACCGCCAACGCGATGGCACTGTCGGGACTCAGCGGAGGCGTGGCCTGTCCGCTAGCCAGGGTCGGTAGCAACAGGACCGCCGACAGCAGCCGTGGCGCTGCGCGCAGCAGGGTGGTGAGAGATACCATAGAAGAGAGGTCGCAACGCTGCGCGCCTCGCGGCGAACGCCGGCAAGGTCGAGGCAGCAGGGATGTGGAGGGTGCGCCCGATGCGGGCGCCGCGACTCAGGGTCGCGCGCTCAGACGCGCGGCGGCGCGCGCGAGTGCGTGGAGCGGCGCGCCGCCGGGTCAGGCGGCGTCTCGGCCGTCGCGTCCGGCGGCGGCAAGTCGATGCCACGGATCGTGGCCGCGGGCATCGTCAGGGTTCTGGTCGGCAGGGCCGCATCACCATCGGCGCGACTCTTCAGCGCGCTGCCGAGGTTACCGTGCGTGTGGGATTCGTGCGGAGCGGCGCTGTCGAGGCGCGGGACATCGGCATCGTGCGCCGAGTTCGAAATCGTGGCTGCGCCCGACGTCGCGACCTGATGCGACGCGTGATGCTCCGCCGCGTGCTCGTGCGCCTCCCCGTGCGCGACCGCCGTCGCCGCCTGCCCCATTCCGGCCAGGAATGCGGCGACGAGCGCGAAGCGGCGGAAGCTGGGGCGCCGAAGCATTCCGTGAACCTATGCGATCAGGCGAAACGGCGCTACGGCCGCCACGTCCCCTTCGCCACCTTCGGCATATAGCGATCGATGCCGCGGTTGGGGAACGCGAGCGTCTGCCCCTGTTCCGCCGAGCGATACGCCGTCATCAGCATCTTCACGACCTCGACGCCGTCGGCGAAGTCGAGCATCGCCTTCTCTTTGCCCTGGAACACGCGCACGAAGTGCCGGTCCTCGTTCGTGTATCCATACGCGGCGTACTCCTCGGGCACCACGGGCATCACGCCCTGCTCGGCGTTCTGCTTCTCCACGAGGTCCTCGCCGGCGCGGCCGGTGACCTCGCGCGAGAAGAACAGGTTGAGGCCCGAGTCCAGTGAGTTCCACTTCATCGAGTACTCAGGGCCGAGCAGCTCGGCCGAGAGGCGCAGCCCGGCGCCGACGAAGCTCCACGACGTGGAGGCCTCGCCGATCACCTTGTGGCCGTCGGCCGTCTTGAACTCGATGACCACGCTGGCGTAGTCCTCGCTCGGGCGCTTGGTGTAGTCGATGGCGCGTCCATACGACTTCTGCAGCTTTTTGGCGTAGGCGGGACGCGACCACTTAAGCGAGGCGATGTGCCCCGTGATGCACACGGGCTTCACGCTCGAGAGCGGCTTGCCCGGCTCGGTGAGCAGGTGGCGCACGACGAGTGCCGAGTGGCACATCATGTCGTTGAGCACGCCGCCACCCTGCAGCGACCCGTTCCAGAACCAGGGCGCGTGCGGGCCCGAGTGCTCCTCGGCCGCGCGGGCGAGGTAGGGACGGCCGGTGGTGGCCGCACCGCGGGCCCAGATGAGCTTCTTGCCCGCCTCGACGTGCGGCGCGAAGAGCTGGTTCTCGAGGTAGCCCGTCTTGAGCCCCACGCTCTTCACGAGCCGCTGCACCTCCTCGGCCTCGGCCACGTTGCGGGCCAGCGGCTTCTCGCAGGCGATGCCCTTGAGCGTGCCCTTGCCGCTCTTGATGGCGTGGACGATCTCCTCGACGTTCTCGATGCGCGCCTGGTTGGGGCCGCAGAGCCAGAGGGCGTCGATGTTCGGATCGGCGACCATCGCCGTGATGGACTTGTAGGCCTTCGCCTGACCGACGTCGCAGTCGCGGGCGAGCTTGGCCGCGCTGGCGGCGTTCGCCGCGTTGGGTGACCAGACGCCGCGCACGTCCGCGTCGCGGACGCCGCGCCAGCCCTGGATGTGGAAGCGGGTGTTGAAGCCCGAACCGATGAAGCCGACGCCGAGGGGTGCGCTCATTACCGTGTCCAGATTCCGGGTGAAGGTGACGCTATAGAGATAGCACTCGGGCGCCGTCCTGACTATCGTCAATGCATGCACGAGCACATCGCGGTCCGACGCTGGCTCATGGCCTGCATCGTGTCGGTGTTCTTCGCCGTCGTGATCGGCGGCATCACCCGCCTCACCGAGAGCGGGCTCTCCATCACCGAGTGGAAGCCGGTGGCCGGCGTGTTCCCGCCGATGAACGAGGCCGCCTGGGACGACGCGCTGCGGAAGTTCCAGCAGATCCCGCAGGCGCAGACCACGCACGCCGGCATCACGATGGCGCAGTTCAAGTGGATCTACTGGTGGGAATGGTTCCATCGCATCGCCGCGCGCGCCGTGGGATTGGTCTTCGCGATTCCCTTCCTGTACTTCGTCGCCAAGGGCACGATGCCGCAACGCTACGCGATGCGACTGGCGTGGCTGCCGCTGCTCACCTTGGCGCAGGGCGTGCTCGGTTGGTACATGGTGAGCAGTGGCCTCGAGGTGCGCACCGAGGTGAGCGCGTACCGGCTCGCCGCGCACCTCACGCTCGCGCTGACGATCCTCGTCATCGCCCTCTGGACCTGGGCGGACCTCGATCCCAGGCGTGAGGAAGTGCGCGCCGAGGCGCCGTGGCGCTGGGCGGTGCTCGGCGTCGTGAGCTTGCTGGCGATCACCGTGGTGTCCGGCGCGTTCGTCGCCGGCCTGCGCGGCGGCAAGGTGTTCAACGAGTTTCCGCTGATGGGCGGCCAGGTCGTGCCGCCGGGCTACCAGGCGCTGGTCGGCTGGTGGACGAACGCGTTCGAGAATCCCGTCGCGGCGCAGTTCCACCATCGCGTGCTGGCCACGCTCACGGGGATTCTCAGTCTCGTGCTCGCTTGGCGCGCGCGGCCGGAGATCCTCGGGGAGTACGGCGCGACCGCCGTGCGCTGGTTCGGCATGGCAGTCGCCGTGCAGTTTGCGCTCGGCATCG
>PNKF01000041.1 GCA_013822285.1 Gemmatimonas sp. | reverse complement strand
GCGGCCGCTGGGCGTGAACCACTTGCCGGTGGTGAGCTTGATGGCGTAGCCGCCGTCGAGGTGATACACCGACTGCACGAGTCCCTTGCCGAAGGTCGTCACGCCGACGACCAACGCGCGGTCCTGGTCCTGCAGGGCACCGGCGACGATCTCGGAGGCGGACGCCGAGTAGCCGTCGGTGAGCACGACGACGGGGATGTTCGGGATGAGCGGCGAACGCTCGGCGACGTAGCGTTCGACCTGCCCGCTGCGGCTGCGCACGCTCGCGAGTTCACGACCGCGGGCGAGGAAGAAGTTCGTCATCTCGAGGGCCTGGTCGAGGAAGCCCCCCGAGTTGCCGCGGAGATCGATGACGAGCCCCTTCACGTCTTCGGAGACGAAGCGCGCATACACCTCGGCGAACTCGCGCGTGGTCGTCTCGTTGAACTGCTGCACGGGGATGTAGCCGATGCCGCCGTCGAGCACGAGGCCGAAGGGAATGGCCGGGATGCGAATGGTGCGACGCGTGAACTCGACTTCGAAGGGCTGCGCGACGCCGGGACGTTGGAAGCGCGCCTTCACCTTGGAGCCGGGCTGGCCACGGAGCGAGCCGGAGACCTGATCGAGGCGCCAGCCGCGCGTGGACGAGGTGTCGACGCCGATGATGCGGTCGCCCTCGCGGATGCCGGCCTCTTCGGACGGCGTATGCGGATAGACCTTGCTGATGATGATCGTGCCTTCTTGATCTTCGATCAGCATGCCGACGCCACCGTAGAAACCACCGGTGGTCGTGTTGAAGGCCTCGAGTTGCGCGGGCGTGTAGAGCTCGGAGTACGGATCGCGGAGCTGCTCGACGAGGCCACGCGCGGCGCGCTCGTAGAGCTCGCGCGTGCCGATGGAATCGACGTAGCGATCACCGACCAACGAGAGCACTTGGTCGAAGAGCGTGGCGCTGGCGGTGACGGCACGCTCTTGCACGACGAATGCGCCCGCGGCGAACGGCAGGGCGATGACGGCGGCGAGCGCGAGGATACGGCGACGGGGCATGCGGAATCCCTGAGGGAAAGTCTCTCGGAACCTACACACCCAATACGCAGTGGGCTACCGAGGGTTCCGTCAGGAATCCATGACGAATCGCCGGGCTGCGCGGGCCACGCCCCGCCGCCGCGTCAGAAGCGGTACTCGACGCTCCAGAGTCGCCCATCTTGGAGAAAGCGCGCTGCGCGAATCAGGCCTCCGGCGAGGAGCATTTCGTGGGCGGGCTGCAGGACGCGCTGCAGGTGCGACGGAAAGCGCTGGGTCAGGGGCAGGCGTTCGGCGAGCTGCTCGAGCGTCAGCAGCCAGCTTGGCCCGATGCCTCCCGCGCGCTCCGCCTCGAGCAGGCGATACAGTCGGCGTGCCACGGGTGACGAGAGGGCGGTGTACTTCTGCGCGTTGAGCGTGCTGACGTAGCCCGCCGCGATGTTGTCGCGCAGCTGATGGGCGAGGACGACGCGGGCGTCGCCGGGTTCGTTGCTGGCGAGGGCGGGAAAGAGCGCGAGCTGATCGCGATCGGTAAAACGACGGCGGTCGATCGCGACCGCGGACAGGAGCGTAAACCGCGCGTGGGGCCGCGTCTGCGTCGCGGCATCGATCCAGGCGCCATCGCTCTCCAGGACGGTGCGCTCGAGGCGTCCGAGCGCGGCGCGCAGCTGCTCGTAGGTGCGTCCGTCGACGCGACGACCCATCGCCCGCAGGAAGGCGTGGAGCGTGAACGAGAGCGTGCCGTCGGCTGGTGCCCCCGCTTCCTGAAAGCGGCGCATCAGTTCGACGAACACGTCTTGATCGAAGGTCCCGGGCAGGCGCTCGCCGGGCGTGGGCAGCACGCGCCAGCGCCCACCGTCCGGGGTGACGTACGCGACGGCCGTGTCATCCGAGCTATCGGAAAGCCGGAAGATCGGAAACGTCTCGATCGCGCGGTCGAGCAGCACCGTGCGCGACGGCGGGCGGCGTCGCGGGGCAGCCATCAGCGAGGAATGTCGTGTCGCTCGTGAATGCGGGCAAGCATCACGATATGGACGAGCAAGGGTCGCCCCGCGTCAGCGCTCAGCGGATGTCTTCGCGGCCGAGTGCGGCGCGGACGGCTTCGCGAAGCGCGACGAGGGCGCCGTCGGTGGCGGCCGGCGAATCGCTGCGGACGTGCAGCTCGATGCCATCGGCCACGGCGATGCGGCGCCAGCTCGCGTCGACGTCGTCATCGGCAGACGCGGAGGCGGAGCCAAGTCCAGCGCCGAGTGCCGGCGCGAGCGATGCCGCGACGCGCTTCTCGAGCTGATCGCCGTGAATGCCGGCGATCTCCTGCTTGATGATGTCGAGGGTCTGCCCTTCGCGCTGGCGGATCTTGATCGCCAGGAGCTGGAGCAGATGCTTGTAGTGATACGTCGCGGCGGTGCCTTTGCCTTCCGGATGGTCGAGCAATCCGTTGGCGACGTAGAAGCGGATGGCGCGCGCGCTGGGCGTGGCCCGTGCCGAAGTGTTGGTGGGGCGCATGCCCGCAGCGTCCACCAGCGCAGTGGCGTGGGACGCGAGCCCCCGCGCATTCCAGGGGGCGTGCCGCGCATGGGCGCGGAGCAAAGCAACGGGCGAGTCCGACATCGTCCGCAAAGACTAACGCGGATTGGGCGTCGGGGATAGCTCGCCCGTTGCTCGCGACTGCGACTACTTCTTCTTCGCGGCCTTGACAGCCTTCTTGGCCGCCTTGGCGACGCTCTTCTTGGCAGCCTTCGCCTTGGTCGCCGCCTTCTTGATCACCTTCTTGGCGCTGGCCTTGCCCTTCTTCTGCACGGCCTTGGCCTTCGACGCGACCTTCTTCGCCGCGCCCTTCGCCGCCTTCTGCGCCTTCGCGGCCGACTTCGTGGCCGACTTCTTCACCGCCACGACCTTCTTCTTGGCGTCCTTCACGACGGCCTTGGCCTTCTTCTCCGCGACCTTGGCGGTCTTCTGGACTTCGACCTTGGCTTTGGCGGTGACTTCCGCCACGGCCTTGGTGGCCTTCTGCTGGACTTCCTTCGCCGCCTTCACGACCGGCGCGACCGTCTCGGCGAGGTCGGCGGTGGGGAACTCGCCGGTGACCTCGAAGATGCTGCGCACGATCGGCTTTGGGGCCGGCTTACGGCCACGACGGCGCGGGGCGATCGAATCGCCAAACATGTCGCCGTCCTCTTCTTCCTCTTCCGGGGCGAGCGGCGCGATGCCGCCCTCTTCCTCGTCCTCGTCCGTCTCCTCCGTGGAATCCCACAAGGAGTCGGACTGGTCCTTGGTCACGGCCCAGCCGCCGTCTTCATCGTCATCGTCGTCATAGGACGACGAGCGGCCGCCGCCGAAGCCGGCTTCTTCGTCGTCATCCCCGTCCGAGAACAGGCTATCGAACAGTTCCCTGCCAGGCATATATGCCTCCTAAGTCCGTAGATGGCCCTGCGCGATGACCGCTGAATACACTGGGCAACCCCTTCGCGTCAAGCCGGGTTCCCGGCACGCTCGGCGGCCAGCGCCGGCGCCTCGGGGGATTCGGCCGTCTCGGCCTCGGTCCGGGCCAGTCGACGGCGGGCCAATCCGCCCGACAGGTCGTCGAGGATGGTGTAGACCGCCGGCACCACGAACAGGGTCAGCAAGGTGGAGGTAATGAGGCCGCCAATGACCGCGTGGGCCATCGGGGCGCGCTGTTCGGCGCCCTCGCCGATGGCCAGGGCCAGGGGCAGCATGCCGAAAATCATGGCCGCCGTGGTCATGACGATGGGGCGCAGGCGGATGCGGCCGGCCTCGAGGATCGCGCTGAGGCGGTCCTTGCCCTCCCCGCGCGCCTGGTTCACGAAGTCAATCAGCAGGATGCCGTTCTTGGTCACGAGGCCCATCAGCATGATGATGCCGATCATCGACATCACGTTGATCGTGCCCTTGGTCCACCACAGCGCGAGCGAGACGCCGAGCAGGGAGAGGGGCAGCGAGAACATGATGGCCAGCGGCTGCAGGAAGCTGCCGAAGAGTGACGCGAGGATCAGGTAGATGAAGATGATGGCGAGGACGATGGCTTCGAGCACGAAACCCTTCGTCTCGTTGAGGTTCTGCACGTCGCCGGTGAACACGGTGCGGTAGCCGGCCGGCAGCACCAGCGAGTCGAGCGCGGCGAGCGTGGCGTTGGCGACGTCGCCGACGGCGAAGCCGGGCAGCACGCCCGCCGAGATGGAGATCTGGCGCTCGAGCTGCCGGCGTTCGATCTGCTGCGGTCCGACGCCGGCGCGGACATCGGCCACTTGGTTCAGCGGGATCGCGACCGGCAGGCCGCGGGCATCGACGGCGGGCGCCGATACCGGGATGTTGGCCACGTCCTCGGCCGACGCGCGCAGCGAGTCGGGGTAGACGACGCGCACGTCGTGCGAATAGCCCTGTTCGTCCTGCCAGCGTGTGGCACGTGTGCCCGTGAAGAGCGGCTGCAGCGTGCCGGCGATGGCGCCTATCCCCAAACCCGCGGCCCAGGCCTGCTGGCGATCGACGCGCACGTCGAGCTGCGGGATGTCACCTTCGTCGGACGAGAACGGCTCGGCCATCCCCGGGACATCGCGCATGATGTCGTTGACCTGACCGGCAATCAGCTTGAGACGTGCCGGTTCGGGGCCCTGCACGTTGACGACGATCGGCTGACGATAGCCGCCGAAGATCGAGCGCGTGCCGTCGATGCTGGCGCGCGTGCCGCTGACGTTGCGCAGTTCTGGGCGCAGCGCGTTCTGAATCTCTGCCATCGAGCGCGTACGGTCATGGACGGGCTTGAGCTTCACGAAGAGCTGCCCGTTGGACACGCCGCCGCGGAAGCCGGAGCCGACGGTGAGATACGTGAACTCCACTTCCGGAATGCGCCGGATGATGGTGTCCAGCGACATACCCTTGGCGACCGTGTAGTCGACGCGCGCACCGGGCGGCACGCGGTAGGAGACGTTGAACTCGCCGGCGTCGTAGTCGGGCATCCAGGTGAATCCGAGGCGTGCCGCGATGATGACGGCGACCACGACGGACACGCCGCCACCGGCCAGCACCAGCCAGCGATGCTTCAGCGAGGCGAGCAGTAGCGGCGGGTAGCGATCGGCCATGCGCTCGAACCAGCCGTCGAAGGCGAGGGCCAGCTTGCGTACCGGCCCGCTCTTGGCGCGCGCGACGGGGTCGTGATGCTCCGCTTCGGGGTCGTGCCAGATCGACGAGAGCATCGGGTCCAGCGTGAAGCTCACGAACAGCGAGACGGTGACCGCGAAGGCGACGGTCACGCCGAACTGGAAGAAGATCTTGCCGATCATGCCGCCCATGAAGGCGACGGGGATGAACACCGCGATGACGGCCAGCGTCGTAGCGAACACGGCGAGGCCGATCTCGCTGGTGCCCTCGCGCGCGGCCGTGTAATGGTCTTTGCCCATCGCGACGTGGCGCACGATGTTCTCGCGCACGACGATGGCGTCGTCGATGAGCAGGCCGATAGACAGCGAGAGCGCGAGCAGCGTCATCGTATTCAGCGTGAAGCCGAAGGCCCACATCGCGAAGAAGCTCGAGATGATCGCCACCGGCAGCGTGAGGCCGGTGATGACGGTCGACCGCCACGACGCGAGGAAGAAGTAGATGATCAGCACCGTGAGGATGGCGCCGAGGACCAGCGTGAGCTCCACGTCCCAGAGTGCCTCGCGGATCTTCGACGAGTCGTCGCGGATGATCGTGAGCTTGATGTCCTCAGGCAGCTGCCGCTGCAGTTCGGCGACGACGACCTGCACCTGGTCGGCGACATCCACCGTGTTGGCGCCGCTGATCTTGAGCACGTCGAGCGACAGCGCGGGGTCGGTGCCCATGAACGACGCGCTACGCGCCTCGGCGACACCGTCGCGCACGCTGGCGACGTCCCGCACGCGCACCGGCGCGCCGTTGCGCACGGCGACGGTCACGTCGCGGAACGCCATCGGGTCGACGATGCGCCCCGTGACGCGGACCAAGCGCTCGGAATCGCCGCGCTGCACGCGGCCGGCCGGCACTTCTTGGTTCTCGCGCTCGAGTGCGGCGACGACGTTCGTCGGCGAGAGGCCGTAGGCGCGCAGGGCGTTCGGATCGAGCTCGACGCGGATCTCGCGTGTGGCGCCGCCGACCAGGGTGACGCCGCCGACGCCGGGAATGGCTTCGATGCGCGGCTTGATGACTTCACGGCCGAGGTCGGTGACTTCGCGCATCGGTCGTCCATCCGACTGCAGCGCGATGCTCATGATCGGCCGATCGTTGGGATCGAAGCGGATGATCACCGGCTCTTCGATGTCGCGCGGAAGCTGGCGGCGAATGCGGCCGATCTTACCCTGGACCTCGGGCTGCATCTTCTGCACGTCGACGCCGAGGTTGAACTGCAGGCGCACGAGGGAGGCGCCTTCCGTGCTGGTCGACGTGATCTCCTTCAGGCCTTCCGTCGTGTTGAGGGCTTCCTCGAGCGGCTTGGACACTTCGCGCTCGACGACGTCGGGCGAGGCGCCCGGATACACCGTCTGCGCGATGATGACGGGATAGGTGACGTCGGGATACTCGTCGACGGAAAGTCGCGCGAAGCCCACGGCGCCGACGACGACCAGCGCGACCATCATCATGGTCGCGAAGACGGGGCGCTTGATGGAGATATCGGAGAGAAACATCAGCGCGCTCCTGCGGTGGCCGCGGGCGTCTCGCCGCCGATCAGCTGCACCTGCATGCCGTTGCCAAGCATGCCGACGTTGCCGACGACGACCTGATCGCCGGCGGCGAGGCCGCTGAGCACCTGCACCACGCCACGCCCTTCATCGACGACCCCGAGCTTCACGACGGCGCGTTCGAGCACGCCGCCCTGGACGCGCCAGACGAAGGGATCGGCTGCCGCGCCGGCGGCGGGCTGACGCACGGCCTGCTGCGGCACGAGCAGCTGGTTGTCGAAGGCGCTGGCGATGATCTGGCCGGTCGCGAAGGTGTTGCCCTTGAGGTTCCCGTCGCGGTTGGGCACCTGCACATAGACGGTGACGGACTGCGAGGTCGGATCGACGGTGGGGCTGACGCGGGCGACGCGTCCGTCGAAGTTGCGGCCGTCGGCGACGAAGCGCACCGGCTGGCCACTGCGCACGTCGCTGGCGAGTCGGGCCGGCACGGCCGCGGTGAGTTCGAGGATGTCGGTGCGGACGAGCGTGAAGAGTTCGCTGCCGCGGAGTGCACGCACGCCGGACTGGATGACGCGCCGCTCGATGGTACCGCCGACCGGCGCGACGACGCGAGTGTCGCGTGCGACGAGTGCGGCGGCGCGGAGCCGCGCTTCGGATGCGGCGAGTCGCGCCGCGGCGCTCGTGGCGGTCTGTTCGGCCGCACGGAAATCACGTTCGGGCACCGCACCGGCTTGGAAGAGATCGCGCGTCTGCTCGAAGTTCCACTGCGCGGTCTTGGCTTCCGTCTCCGCCGCGATCTTGTCCGCTTCGGCCGAGCGCAGGGTCGCTTCCTGCTCGGTGCTCTCGAAGCGGGCGAGCAGCGCGCCCTGCGCGACCCGATCGCCTTCGCGGGCGATCACCTCGACGACGTCACCCTCGAGGCGCGCGCGGATCACGATGGACTCGATGGGGCGCAGTCCGCCGGAGATGGCGATGCCGACTTCGATGGGGCCCGGCGTCAGCGTGTAGAGGTCGGCACCGGACAGCACGACCGAGCCGGCGGGCCGTGGGGCGGCGGGTCCGCCCGCAGCGGCAGCGCCCGGCGTCGCGCCAGTCGCCGGTGCGGCATCAGTCTTGTCGCAACCGCCAACCGCAAGCGCGGCCAGCGTGAGGAGGATCGCAGGGCGTCGCATCAATTGGTCTGGCGAATGGAAACGGTGCTGCCATCGGGCAACGGAATGGGCTCGGCGCGTACGCGCGCGAGTTCCGCCACCGCGAGGTAGAGATCGAACACGGCGCGCGCATCGGTCGTGCGCGCGCGCAGCATGGCAAGTTGTGCGTCGGAGACTTCGAGTTGCGTGCCGACCCCGCGCGCGAGACGCAGCGACGCGAGCTCGAAGGCTTCTTCGGCTTCGCGCACCGTGGTCTCGCGGGCGCTGGCGACGGCCTGCGCGCGCGCGAGCTCGGCGCGGGCCTGCTGGACTTCGATAGACGCGGCCTCGCGCGCCTGCCGTGCCTGCAGGTCGGCGATGCGGGCCTGCGCCTGGGCGAGGTCGAGCTGTCCCTTGGCGCGCAAGCCGTCGAAGAGCGGCCAGCTCATCTGGATCGAGAAGTTGCGGTCGGGAAACCACCCGCTGTTCTGACACTGCTGCGCAGGCGGTGCCCCCGGCGCGCAGAACTCGTTGCCGCGGTCACCCGCGCGGGTCGGCAAACCGGGCGACGTCGGGAACGCGAGGTAGCCGTAGGTGAAGCCGGCGGTGAGACTGGGCAGCAGGTCGGCGCGCGCGACGCGAATGCCGGCGCGCCGCGCTTCGGCCGTGAGCTCCGCCGCGCGCACGGCGGCGCGTTCGTTCGCGGGGCCTGCGTCGGCGCTGCTGGCCATCGCCCGCACGCGCGCGCCGTCGAGCGCAGTGACGAGCGCGAGGGGTTGTGTGGGTGGAAGGTCCAGCAGGCGCCGCAGCTCGAGGTCGGCGAGGGTGCGCGCGGCTTCAGCGGCGCGCAACTCGGGCTCGAGGTTGTCGCGCTCGACGCGGGCGCGGAGCACGTCGTAGCGCGAGGCACGACCGGCGCGCTCGAGCTGCTCGGCCTGCGTCACACGCTCATCGGCGAGTCGGCGGTTGGTCGCTTGGATCTCGGCGATGCGCGCCGTGAAGACAGCGTTGAGATACACGGCCTGCACCTGCACGGCGAGCTGGGCGCGCGTCTCGTCGCGCGTCAGCGCGGCGGCTTGCTCAGCGCGCGATGCCGCTTGGGCCGCGGCGAAGATGCGTCCGCCCTGGAACACCGCCTGCTGCAGGTTCAGGTTGGCGGTGTAGACGTAGTTCTGGTTGAACACGGCGCCGACGATCTCGGCGCGCGCGTTCTTGAGCACTTGCTGGTTGGAGCCGTTGAAGCGCAGCTGCGGCAGGCCCGCGGCCCGTGCCGACATGACCGCCGCGTCGGCGAGCTCGACTTGCGCATCGGCGATACGGGCTTCGTCCGAGGCGCGCAGGATGCGCGTGACGGCATCCTCCACGGTGAGGCGGAGGGTGTCGGGCAGCTGCTGTGCGCCGAGGGTCGGTGCCAAGACGGCAACGGCGGCGACCCAGCGAAGGGCGCCGCGGAAGTTCAGGAGTTGCATCGTATTCGATGTACGCCTGGCGCGGCCCGACCGTTCACGGTCGGGCCACGGAATCAGGCGGGTTCGGCGTCGAGGAACGACAGCGTCTTGCGTCGCGTGACGATGCCGCGCAGGGCGGCGAAAACCTGCGGGTCGAGCAGCGTTCCGCTGCGCTCCTCGAGGAACGCGATTGCGTCCGGCGGCGTCATGGGCTCACGCCACGCGCGGCGCGAGGTCAGGGCGTCGTAGGTATCGGCGGCGGCGAGGATGCGACCGCCCAGCGAGATCTGGTCGCCGGCGAGGCCCAAGGGATAGCCCGTGCCATCGAAGTGCTCGTGATGGTGCCGCACGGGGTCGAGCGTCGGCGCCAAGGGCTTGATCGACGAGAGGATGTCGACGCCCATGGTGACATGGCTCTTCACGTGCTCGAACTCCTCGGCAGTGAGCGCGCCGGGCTTGTTGAGCACCGATTCGCGGATGCCGATCTTGCCCACGTCCATGACGTGCGCAGCCATGCGGATCGTGTCGACGTCGTCGTCGGCGAGCCCGAGCGCCGAGGCGATGGATCCGGCGAGATCCGCCACGCGGTCGGAGTGCCCACGGAGGAAGGGGTCCTTCGCTTCCTGTGCGCGCACCAAGGCCTGGACCGTCTCGACGACCATCGAGTGCAGGCGCTCGCGCTCCTGGCGCAGCTCCTCGGTCTGCGCGGCGACTTCTTCTCGGATGAGCCGCTCGACCTTGCGCTGCTCGATGGCGAGTGCGCGCTTGTGCAGCGCACGCTCGAGCGCCGTCGCGAGATCGCCGAGCTCGACGGGCTTCATGAGGTAATCCATCGCGCCCATGCCCAGCGCCTCAGTGGCGGTCGGCGCGTCGTTGACGGCCGTGAGCATGATGATCGCGAGGTCGGGATCGGCCGCGTGCGCCTGCGGCACGAGCTCGAGGCCCGTCATCTCGGGCATGCGGATGTCGGAGAGCATCGCGACGAAGCGGTCTTCCTGCATCGCGGCGAGCGCGGCGGCGCCGGACTCGGCCGTCGTCACGTCGAAGCCGCGCGCGCGGAGGAAACGCGCGAGCGAGGTGCGAATCACTTCTTCGTCATCAACCACGAGGACACGCCGCGCCGATGGCTCGACGACGGCGCGAATGGCGGTCGTGAGTCGGCCCGGGGTGCTGGATCGCGGAGCGGTCATGCCAGAGGGGAAAGGGGACGCGCAGAATGTGCGACGATGTGGCAGGGAAATCCACTATTGAATACATCGGCAGACCGCCGACTTTCGTGCGCGTGCGTCGCCAGCAGCGAGAGGTACCCGTCGGTGGCGAACCGGTTTCGTGGATGCAGGCCCTACGTTAACCGGTAACAGTTGTCTATTTGTCTCGTTGTTGGCTTATTACTGGCGCGTTACTGGCGTTCTGCCATCCGCTTCTCGAACCGCGGCGTCGATGTCGTTTCCGTGGTCGATGTACTCAGGAAGTCCCTTTGCGCGTTCGGACACCAATGCGGCGCCGAGTCGCTGGGCGAATGTGGCGCGCGCGGCGGAGTCGCTCTGCAGTCCGGCGGCGCGCATGCCGAGGATGAGACCGAGCAAGTGCGTCGGGTTGCTCGCGAGGATCGTGTCGGCCTGCGCGCGGGCCATCGTCGCATCGCCGGTGACGACGCCGAGCAATCCGAGATCGTAGCGCCGATGCGCATCGAGCGGCTGCAGCGCCTCGAAGCTCTGGATCGCCATCGGCGCGAAGAACTGCACGGAATCGCTCTTGCCGTCGGTGACGAGCGTCATCACGCGATCGAAGAGGCGGTCCGCGCGTTCCTGCGGTGACATCGAGGCGATGTCGACGGCGCGCGCGCCGCTCGCGGCGGCAGGCGCCGCCGTGGTCGGCGCGGGGCTGCCACCGCCGAACTTCTGGCCGGCGATGAATGCGATCAACGCGAGCACCGAGATGCCGGCGATCGCCCAGGGGAGGATCGCGACGGTACGCGTCGCATCGGGTCCGGTGCTGGCGCCAGGGGCCGTGCCATCACGGGGGGCGCCGCAACGATGACAGAACTTGCCGCGCTCGCCGAGCGCCGCTCCACAGTGTACGCAGTGCTTTGCCATGTGGGGAAAGGTAAACGCCTCTCGCTCCGGCAATGGCGCAGCCCCCCTCGCAGGACGGATATTTCCGGGATGCCCAAACCCTCGACTGTTCCCGCCGACCTCAGCGGCGCGACCGCCAAGGACATCCTCGCGCTCGCCGAGTCGCAGGGGGTGCGTTATCTCCGCCTGCAGTTCACCGACATCCTCGGGATCAACAAGAACGTCGAGGTGCCGGCGTCGCAGTTCGTGAAGGCGTTGGCGGGGGATATCCTCTTCGACGGCTCGTCGATCGAAGGCTTCGTGCGCGTCGAGGAATCGGACATGTTGCTGAAGCCCGACTTCTCGACGTTCCGGGTGTTTCCGTGGGGCGATCCGCAGCAGCGCGTGGCGCGCGTGATCTGCGACGTGACGATGTTCGACGGGTCTCCCTTCGCTGGCGATCCGCGGCAGGTGCTCAAGCGCCAGGTCGCGCGCGCGGCGGACATGGGCTACGTGATGAACGCGGGCATGGAGGCGGAGTTCTTCCTCTTCCGCCCCGCCGTCGATGGTGGCGCGGCCACGTTGACGCACGATGTGGGTGGCTACTTCGACCTGGCGCCGATGGATCGTGGCGAAGAGGCGCGGCGTGCAATCGTCGCGACGCTGGAGCAGATGGGCTTCGAGGTGGAAGGCGCGCACCACGAAGTGGCGCACGGCCAGCACGAGATCGACTTCCGCTACGCGGATGCGCTCACGACCGCCGACAACATCGCGACGTTCCGCTTCGTCGTGAAGCACGTGGCCCAGCAGTTCGGGCTGGTCGCCTCGTTCATGCCGAAGCCGGTGTTCGGGCAGAACGGCAGCGGCATGCACACGCACCAGTCGCTGTTCACGAAGGGCGAGAACGCCTTCTTCGACGCGAAGGCCGAGTACCAGCTCTCGAAGGTGGCGCATCATTACATCGGCGGCCTGCTCAAGCACGCGCGCGGCATGAGCGCCATCACCAATCCGCTGGTCAACTCCTACAAGCGCCTGGTGCCGGGGTACGAAGCGCCGGTGAACGTCGCCTGGTCGTTGCACAACCGCTCGCCGCTGATTCGCGTGCCGTCGCGCCGTGGCGCCGGCACGCGCGTGGAGCTGCGCTCGCCGGATCCGGCGGCGAATCCTTACCTTGCGCTCGCGGTGATGCTGGCCGCTGGCCTCGATGGCGTGGCCACCGAAGCCACGTCGCGCGAACCGGTGAATGAGAACATCTGGGAGATGAGCTTCCGCGAGCGCCGGCGTCTGCGCATCGACGACCTGCCGCACGACCT
>PNKF01000040.1 GCA_013822285.1 Gemmatimonas sp. | reverse complement strand
AGCGAGATGCCCAGCAGCTGCTGCGCCTCGAGCGCGAACTCCATCGGCAGCTCCTTGAACACTTCCTTGCAGAAGCCGGCGACGATCAGCGAGATCGCATGCTCGGCGTTCAGCCCGCGCGCCTTGCAGTAGAAGATCTGGTCTTCGCCGATCTTCGAGGTCGAGGCCTCGTGCTCGAGCGTCGCCGAGTTGTTGGCGATCTCGATGTACGGGAAGGTGTGCGCGCCGCACTTGTTGCCGATGAGCATGGAGTCGCACTGCGTGTAGTTGCGCGCGCCCTCGGCCTTCGGCAGCACCTTCACCTGGCCGCGGTAGGAATTCTGTCCGCGGCCGGCGCTGATGCCCTTCGAGATGATCGTCGACTTCGTGTTCTTGCCGATGTGGATCATCTTCGTGCCCGTGTCGGCCTGCTGGGCGCCGTTCACCACGGCCACCGAGTAGAACTCGCCGACCGAGTTGTCGCCCTGCAGGATCACGCTGGGATACTTCCAGGTGATCGCCGAGCCCGTCTCGACCTGCGTCCACGAGATCTTGGCGTTCGTGAGCGCCTTGCCGCGCTTGGTCACGAAGTTGTAGATGCCACCCTTGCCGTCCGCGTCGCCGGCGTACCAGTTCTGCACGGTCGAGTACTTCACCGTGGAGTTGTCCAGCGCGACGATCTCGACGACCGCGGCGTGGAGCTGGTGCTCATCGCGCTTCGGCGCCGTGCAGCCTTCGAGGTAGCTCACCGAGGCGCCTTCATCGGCGACGATCAGCGTGCGCTCGAACTGGCCGGTGTTCGCGGCGTTGATGCGGAAATAGGTCGAGAGCTCGAGCGGGCACTTCACGCCCTTCGGCACGTACACGAAGCTGCCGTCGGAGAACACCGCCGAGTTGAGCGCGGCGAAGAAATTGTCCGAGTACGGCACCACGGAGCCGAGGTACTTCTGCACCAGCTCCGGATGGTTGTGCACCGCCTCGCCGAAGCTGCAGAAGATCACACCGACCTTCTCCAGCTCGGTCTTCATCGTGGTGCCGACGGAGACGGAGTCGAAGATCGCGTCCACGGCGATGCCCTGGAGGCGCTTCTGCTCGGTGAGCGAGATGCCCAGCTTCTCGTAGGTCTTGAGCAGTTCGGGGTCGACTTCGTCGAGCGACTGCTTCGGCTTCACCGACTTCGGCGCCGAGTAGTAGGTCTGCGCCTGGTAGTCGATCTTTTCGTAGGTGACGTTCGGCCAGCGCGGCTCGGTCATCGTCTGCCAGCGACGGAAGGCCTTGAGGCGCCATTCGAGCAGCCACTCCGGCTCCTGCTTCTTGGCGGAGATGGCGCGGACCGTGTCTTCGGTGAGGCCAGCGGGAATCGTGTCCGACTCGACGTCGGTCACGAAGCCGTACTGGTACTCCTTATTGACGAGAGCCTCGATGGAGGAGCTCATATTTGTGCGGTGCGAGGGTGGGACGAGATAGCCAATAAAGTTAGTCGGTTTTGGCAATCGACGGAAGTCGGACCAGGGACGCATCGCGCCGCGCTTCGGGGGCTGCGTGGCGGTCCTAACCCGTTGTATTACAAAGCGTTGAGGGGTCGCCGCGGTTCCATGCGGACCTCGGCGACCCCATCGGCTGCGGCCTCAGGCCTGCGGACGAAAGCGTTGCCTTACAGCCCGTAGACCTCGACGCGGTCGCGGCCCAGGTTCTTGGCCCGATACATCGCCTTGTCGGCGTGATCGATGGCGACGGTGATGGGCATCTCCTGGTCCAGCGGCGCGATGCCGGCGCTCATGGTCAGCGTCAGGCTCGGCCCGTCGGGCACCGAGATGGGATCACGCGACATCTCCTTCCGGACGCGCTCCAATGCGTTGAGCGCCTGCTGCGCCGTCGTGAACGGCAGCAGCATCACGAACTCCTCACCGCCGAAGCGCCCGACGATGTGCTCTTCGCGCGCGCTGTCGCTGATGCGCCGCGCCGCTTCCCTGAGCACCGCGTCGCCGACGGCGTGGCCGTAGGTGTCGTTGATCGACTTGAAATGGTCGAGGTCGATCACGGCCACCGCCACGGGCTGACCGCGCCGTCGGCTCGCCGCGATGCTCGGCTCCGCGTCGTCGAAGAAGGCACGGCGGTTCTTGAGGCCGGTGAGCTGGTCCACCATCGCGAGATCCTGCATCTGCGCGAGCGTGGTCTCGAGTTCACTGCGATTGGCGCTCGCCGCCTTCAGCGCTTCGTCGCGCTCCACGAGGACGCGCACGTTCTCGACGAACTGGAACCAGCTCGTGCGCGTGAAGAGCAGCGCGCAGAGGATGAACACGCCGACCGCGGTCGGCAGCACGGGTTGCGTCGCCGTGTCGTAGCGCACCACCTGCACCATCAGGGCGCTCATCAACGGCAGGAAGAACAGCATCGACGCGACCGGCGACGACGAGAAGAAGGCCACGGAGCCGGCGCAGAGCCCGGACATCATCATGACGAGCATGGCCTTCTCTTCCGTGCCGCCGACGGGATACAGCACCCAGGCCGCGATCGCCCAGAGCAGGCCGGCGATGGTCGAGAAGATCAGGGCGCGCAGCTCGTTGCGCGGACTGACGTCCGCGGGCCGCGGCAGCTTGCGCAGGCGACGCCAGCTCAAGGCCGCGGGGGTCCAGAGCACGAACATCACGGCTACGAAGACCACCAGCGTGAGGTGGTCCGCGCGTTCCCAGAACGACAGCGCAATGAACGCCGCCAACAGCGGGTTGGCGGCGAACACGGTTGGCATCTGTCGTACGCGATTGACCGCCTGCGAGACGCGAATGGCGCGCAGCAGGGCGTCGGACTGCCCGGGAATCGGCAACTGCATTGGGCCAAAGGATATTGCGCGTACGGCCCGAGAGCCAGACGTTAGGGGCGACGGCGCTCCGTTCGGACGCTGTCACACCTTCCCCCGGAGGTTCTCCGTGCAGTTCCTCGCTGAGCTGTGGCTCCCGATCGTGTTGTCCGCCGTGGCGGTCTTCGTGCTCTCGGCGCTGTTCCACACCGTCGTCCCGTTTCACAACCGTGAATGGCGCGGACTCAACGGCGAGCCGGCGGTCCTCGACGCGCTCGGAAAGGCGGCGCCGACGCCCGGGCTCTACATGATGCCCTTTACGACGCAGGACGGCATGAAGGATCCCGAGTGGCAGGCGCGCATCGCGCGCGGGCCGGTGGCCTTCCTCACCGTGATGCCCAACGGGATGCGCCCGATGGCACCCATGCTCGCGATGAGCTTCGTGCACAACCTCATCGTCGCCGTCTTCGTCGGATACGTCGCGTCGCACACGATCGCGCTAGACGCCGATTACCTCACGGTCTTCCGCGTGACCGGAACCATCACCTTCATGGCGTACGCACTCGGGCAGATTCCCGACTCCGTCTGGTTTGGGCGGCCGTGGAAGAGCTATGTCCTCATCGCGATGGATGGCTTGGCCTACGCGCTCGTCACGGCGGGAATCTTTGGGTGGCGGTGGAGCTGAGCACTGCAGAGATGAGATGTAAGATGTGAGACATGAGAGGGGGCCCGCGCCGAAAAGACATCGCGAGCCCCCTCACATCTCATATCTCACATCTGCCGTTCTCACATCGCCGTCTGCGCCCGCGACACTTCCGCCCGCCCGATCGTGCCTTGGTCGGTGCCGAACCACAGCAGTCCGGTGCGGCGGTCGAACATCATGTGACGGATCGTGTTGTTGTCTTCCTTGCCGATCAGCGTGCGACCGAAGAAGCGCCCGGTCGACGGATCGAAGCCCTGGAGGATCGCGCCCTTCGGACCGCTCTCGGTCACCCAGATGCGACCCTTGTCGTCGCTGCCCATGCCATAGGGCAGGGAGGCTGCGCCACCGGGCAACGGCAGTTCCGTAACGCGGCCCGTGCGCGGGTCGACGCGGCCGAGCATGCCGCGCGTGTAGTCGGTGTACCACACCACATCGTCGGGCGTGATGGCGATGCGACGGCCGCGCGCGCGTTCGTGCGGCAGGTCGTACGACGTGAGCTCGTACGTCTGCGGATTGATGCGGCCGATCTTGTTCGTGCCGAAGAGGTTCACCCAGACCTCGCCGCGCGAGTTCAGTTCGATGCCGTAGGGCCGCGTGCGCTCGCCCGTGCGCACGTAGCGGATCGCGCCGCTCTGCACATTCAGGTGGCCGACGACGTCGGAGTTCTGCGCCGTGAACCAGAGGTTGCCGTTGCGATCGAAGACCATCGTATGCGGATCGCGCACGGTGGAATCCGTCATCGGGTACCAGCGGATCTCACCGCTGGCCGGATTCAGGCGACCGATCCTCGCGTTGCGATTGCCCGCGATCCAGATGTGATTGTCGGGCCCGGCGACCACGGTGTGCGGATTCGTGTTCGGCGGCAGCTCGTAGCGCCGCGTCTGGCCGTTCCGCGGGTCGAGGCGGCCGACGTAGTTGCCGGCCTGGCCGGCGAAGTACACGATGCCATCCGCGGCCACATAGGGGTCACGCGGGCGTCCGCCCCATTCGATCGGCCACTCCTGGAAGGGCACGACCTGGGCAGACAGTTCTGGCGCGGCGAGAGCGCCGAGGAGGGCGACAGTCAGCAGGGCACGCATGCAAGAACTCCTCTAGGGGACGAGACCCAAAGCTTACGTCCCAGAGAGGAGTTCCGTTGGTGGGCCCGCGAGCCGTCCAGTGCTGCGGACGCGTTGCCGGACAGCTTAGTCGGCGACTTACTCGCGGCCGACGTTGATGATGGGCAGCACCTTCGCCAAGCCCTGCCGCTCGCTCACGATGTTGATCACGCCAAGTTGCACGCCGCGCAGGCGACGCGTGTAGTTGACGAGGCCGATCGAGAGGCCACGCTGATCGCCGCGGATGGCGTTCACGGATGAGATGCTCGCGCCGCTCATGCGGCCGCCGCGCTCTGTACGAAACAGCGCCGGCGCGATGATCATGCCATGCGTGCGCTCTGCGCCGACCATTGTCGCCGCCGCAACGCCCTCGATGCGCGTCGCGCCGACACCCAGGCCAGCGACAGAGAGCCAACGCAGTGTGCCGCCAGAGCCAACGCCAACCACCGACGCAGTGACGCCCGTGATGTTGCCGCCCGCACCGACGCCCACGCCGCCGACGGTGATGCCGTTGATGTTGCTGCCGGCACCGACGCCGACACCCGCGGCCGTGATGCCGCGAATCGAGCCACCGGCACCGACGCCGACACCGGCCGCCGTCAGGCCGCGAATCGACCCACCCGCACCGACCCCGATGGCGCCGGCCGCCATGCCGCGGAGGTCGCCACCGACGCCCGCGCCGATGCCACCCACCACCATGCCGCGCACGTTGCCGCCGGCACCCGCACCGATACCGCCCACCATCAAGCCGCGCACATTGCCGCCGGCGCCGGCGCCGATGCCACCGACCGTGAGACCGCGGACGGATCCGCCCGCCGCCGCACCGACGAGACCGCCCGCGATGCCGCGGATGTCACCGCCGGCGCCGACACCGACGCCACCCAGGGCGAGCCCGCGAAGGTCGTTGCCCGCGCCGAGCCCGACGCCCGCGACGTGGATGCCCCGCACGGATCCGCCCGCACCGAGTCCGAGACCGGCGACGCCGACGCCACGCATGTTGTCTTCAGCTGCGACGCCGAAGATGCCCAGCGAAAGTCCGTGGATGTCTCCGGCGGCGGTGAGCGGAAGTCCCAACGCCACGCCATTCACGCGACCGCCGAGGTACCCCTCGTATGGTGCCCAGAGCGTCGCGTTGATGCCGTTGACGAGCTCGAGTTCGCGGTCCCGATAGTTGAGGCGAAGGCCGTCGACGCGCGGATGGTGGCCGATGGAGATGATGCGCCGCACGGGCGCGCCGCGCTGGGCGCTGAGGGTCGGAGCGAGCGCAGCGACGGCGAGCATCGCGGCCGCAGAGGTACGGAGAAGGCGAGACATGCAGGTCGCTCGGGTAAGGGTCACAGGGGGACTACGCGAGAGCGGTTCCCCGAGGTTTCGACACCCGAGCGGCGCAAAGAGATTGAACGCGGGCCCACTGGCCTTCAGGACCTCGGGACGGGAACCAGCCGTCTTCCGGTCTTCCGGGACTACGCGTCGAGCGCGGTGATCGCCCGCTTGAGGACGCCCTGACCCATGACCCGCTTGTACGCGTTGCCGGCGAGCGGCTCCATGTCGTAGAACGCGCGCTCGACCAGCGCGTCGATGGAATCCTCGTCGAGACCGCCGCTCGCCACGTCCTCCTCGATGCTGTCCGGCACGCGCCATGGTGCGAGACCAAGCCCGCCCATCGCCATGCGCACGCTGCCGTCGCTGCGCCGACAGGCGGCGACGGAGACCAGGGCGAAATCCCAGGCACCCCGTTGCATGACCTTCTCCCAATGCTGCCGGCCGTTGGCGGCTGCGATGGGTAGGTGCACGGCGACGATGAGTTCGCCGTCGTCGAGTTGCGCTTCCTTCAGCGGATCGCGCGAGGCGCCGTCGTACAGCGCGGCGATGTCCAGCATGCGCACTCGCCCATCTTCGCGGAAGATCTCGACCTGCGCGTCGAGCGCGAGCAGCGCAACGGCGGGATCCGAGGGATGCACCGCGCGACAGGTGCCGTCCGCGACGATGCCGTGGTACTGATGCTCGCCGTCCACGGCGGCGCATTGCGTCCCGCCGCGCTTGAAGCAGCCGACGCCGCGGCGGAAGTACCAGCAGTGATGCCGCTGCACGAGGTTGCCGCCGATCGTGCCGCTGTTGCGGAGCGCGGGCGTGCCGACGCTCGCGCAGGCCTCGGCGAGCATCGGATACTGCGCACGCAGCTCCGCGTGTGTCGCCAGGCTCGCGATCGTCACCGCCGCGCCGATCGTCACGCCCTGCGGTCCCACGCTGACGTCGCGGAACCCCGGAATGCGGCGGATGTCGACCACCGCCGCGGGGCTGAGGATTCCCTCCTCGGCACAGGGCACGAGGTCAGTCCCGCCCGCGACGGGGAGGGTCTTCGCTGCGCTGAGCCGTTGGAGTGCGTCGGCCCGCGAGTCGGCGATGTGGTACGTGAACGTCACGCGTTCAGGGTGCAGGAGTCGGCGCGGCGGGCGCAAGGGTGAACACGATGTACTCGCCGATCTTGCGCTGGCTGCGTCCGTCGGCCGCGTCGAGGTCGGCCACGGGCTGGAAGCTCACCACCAACTGGCGTGCACGACGGTCGCGGCGCTGCACGCGCTCGACGGTGCCCAGTCGATAGTTGGAGTGGAAGGAGCCGTTGGCGTGCACCACCAGCGTGCTGTGCGCCGCGCGCGCGCGGACGATCGACTCGGCCATCGCCTCGTCCTTCACGCACTGCGCCTCGTAGGTGCGCCAGACCATCGACTCGACTTGCTCAGGCGTGAGCTGCATGCCGTGTCCCGACATGTCACCCATGGTCTCGCGGAAGCGCTCCCAGTACTCGTTGCGCGGGCACGCATGCTCGGCGGCCACAAAGGGGCGATCCGCTTCCGGCAACGAGTCGAGGGCCGTGAGCCCGCGGCGCGCGACCACGGAGGCGAGGCGTCGCGGGACGTTGCCGCCCACCACCGGCCAGTTCCGCGACTTGGCGAACTCGACCATGGGGCGATAGTCGCCGCGGTAGTTCGGCCAGGGGCGCGACGCCGCGAGGAAGGCTCCTTCGTCAGTCGACCCGGCGAGATAGGCATCAAGCTGCGGCTGCACGTCGCGCTCGAACATCTCGAGCGAGAGCACGACCTTGCCCTCGCGCCGACGGGCGACGCCTTCGAGGATGGCCGCCTGCAGCTGGTGCGTGCCGGGATCGTCATGGAACTCGCCGAGGTAGGCGATGTCAGCGTCGCGGGCGATGCGCGCGATGAGCGTCTCGAGATCGATGAAGCGACGCCGCTTGGTGTCGTAGACCCGGTGCGGGGTGTACGCGGCGCTGGCCGGAGCGGCCACTGTCGCGGGAGAGGCGGTTGTGGCCGCCGCAGCCGAAGCAGCCGGGCGCGTCGAATCGCCGCCTTGGGCAGTGGCGATGTCCGGACTTCCTGCCAGAAGCATCGCACCAATTGCAGCAAAAGCAGATTTACGCATATTATTATTACTCAGTGATGGTAACCAGAAACTAAAAGCAATTTTAGATTACTAAAACATCTTTGCTGCCTGTTTCCTCGCCTTCATTGGTACGACTCTACGAGGAGTGCGCGGAGGAGCTTGGTCGCCTCGATGCACTCGTCGCGGTGGCGCCTCCTGCCGTGGCAGCGGCATTGCAGGCCGCTGTCATCGCGCGCCTCGCGACTGACGATGCGCAAGCTACGCGAGCGGCCTGCGCTTCGCTTGTGGCGGCGCGCGTCGAGATGGTTCACGCGGCGGCGCTGGATCCATCGCTGGAAGGGTGGCAACGGCGTGTGGACGATGGCGAGCGGCGTGCCCGGAGTGGCGTGGCGCTCGCAGCACCGGCGGAGCTGCGCCTTGCGAGTGATGCGCAGGCCGCCGTGCAGGACGCGCTGCGGCCGGGCGCCGAGCCGCGTCCGTTGCTGCTTCGCGCGTTGCAGGTGGCCGCGTGGATGCCCGACGCGCCGGAAGCGGTGCCCGCGTCGCACGCAGATTTCCTCGCGGCATTGGTGCTCGTCGCCGGCGGGCTCACGGATCGCATCCGCGTGCTGCCGTTCGCAGCGTTGAGGGGTGCAGAGCGCACAACGGCCGCTGCGGCCTGGCGCGCTGGCGACCCCACGCCGCTCACCCGCAGCGCCCTTTCGGGGCTGGCGGCGAATGCGCGCCATCTTCGCGTACAGGTGAAGCTGCTGCTCGAGTCACAGACGGCGGAGGATGCGCATCTGGCGAGCATAGGCCGTGCGGCGTTTACGGCCCGCGATGTACTGGCCCACATCCGCGTCGCGTTAGCGACGTCGGTGCCGGACGTGAGCGACAGGCTGACGCTGTCCCGCCCTGCGGCTGGCGCAGCGCTGCAACGTCTGGTCGACCTCGGGCTCGCCGAAGAAATCACCGGTCGCGGACGCGACCGCGTCTTCGTGTATGCCGGTGCTTGGGGCCTGCTCTAGGCCGTGGCTCGCGCGTGACGGAGAGCACGCGGCGCTCGTTTTCCTCCTGAATGCTGCGTCCTCGAGTTCTTGCGGTCTGTCTCGCCGTCGTGGCCCTGTCCGGCTGCTTCGGCGGCGGACCGCCGCCCGGCGGTTCGCCGCGTGTTGCTGCTGACCGAGAGTTCTTGCGCGATCGGCGCCTGATGGTGCCGGTTGATGGCGTGCGGCCCCGGGACCTTGTCGATACCTACAACGCGGCACGCAGCGGCGGACGACGGCATCACGCGCTTGACGTCATGGCGCGTCGCGGAACGCCTGTGATCTCGGCGGACGATGGCGTCGTGCGTCGTATCTCGACCAACGCCCTCGGCGGCCGCACCGTCTACGTGGTGGACCCTCAGCAGCGCTTTGTGCATTACTATGCCCATCTGGATCGCTACGCACGTGGGCTGCGCGAAGGACAGCGCGTGCGCAAAGGCGACCAACTCGGCACGGTGGGGAGCACGGGCAATGCCGATCGCGACGCGCCGCATCTGCACTATCAGCTGCTGCGCTACGCGAACGCCCGAATGTGGTGGGCCGGCGACCCGGTGAATCCGGTGCCGTATCTCGTACTGAGGGGCAACAAACGATGACCATGACAGGCAAGGAGCGCGCCGAGCTGCGCTCGGAGTGCAACCGATTGAAGCCGACGATGCACATCGGCCACGAGGGCATCACAGGCCCGGTACTCTCCGCGCTGGACGATGCGCTGCGCACGCGCGAGCTGGTGAAGGTCCAGCTCAACAAGAGCGTCGAGGTCTCCGCCAAGTCTGCGGCGAACGATCTCGCGAAGCGCGTGAAGGCCGAGGTGATTCAGGTCATCGGTCGCACGACGACGCTGTATCGGCACAACCCGGAGCTGAAGCGGAAGAAGGGCGACACGCCGCCGTGGCGCTGACGCAGTCGACGCGCGGGGCGGCCGGCGCTAGCTGAGTCGCCCCAACGCGGCGAGCACGCGCCACGGCGTCATCGGCAACTCGTTCACTTCGACCCCAAGTGCGTCCGAGACGGCGCCGGCAATCGCCGGCGCCGTCGGCACGATGGCCGGTTCGGCAATGCCGCGCGCGCCGACGTGGTTGGCTTGCACATCCGCGCCGGGGAGAAACACGCCATCGATCGCCGGGATATCCGCCAGCGTCGGAATCTTGTAGTCGTGCAAGCCGACATTCAGCGGCAGGCCCATGCGGGCATCGAGCGCGCGCTCCTCGAACAGCGCGAAGCCGAGTCCTTGGATGATGCCGCCTTCGAGCTGTGATTCGGCCAGTGTCGGATTCACGATGCGGCCGGCATCGTGCACGGCGACGATGCGCAGCACGCGCACGACGCCCGTGACGGTGTCGACCTCGACTTCCGCGAACTGCACGCCCGTGGTGACGATGCCTGCGTCCTGAGGATTCGGTCCACGCGAGCCGTGGCCCTGGATCATCACGTTGCCGAGTTTGGCGGTGATCTCGCCGAAACTCATGGAGCGATCGCTGCCGCGCACGAGCACGCGGCCTTCACGCGTGTCGAGCGAATCCTTCGGGGCGCCGAGCAATCCGGACGCGGCATCGAGCAAGGCATTGCGGGCGTCCACGGCCGCCATGCGCACCGCGGGCGTGAGCGACGCGACGGTCATGGAACCCCAGCTATTGCCCGCGTACGGCGTCGCGCCGGTGTCACCGATGATCGCGCGCACTTGATCGAGTCGATGCCCCAACGCCTCGGCGGCGACCTGCGCGAGGATTGTGCGCGTCCCCGTGCCGAGATCCTGCGAGCCCGCGAGCACGTCAGCACTGCCATCGTTGTTAAGGCGCACGGTGGCGTAGCTCGGCGGGCCGCCGCCGGTGGACCAGATCTGCGCGCTGACGCCGACGCCGCGGCGCAGGTGTGGCTTGCCCGGCACGCGGCGCGCGGCACTGCCGCGCTCGAGTCCGCGCTCGCGCATCCACGCGCTCCAGCCGAAACGACGATCACCTTCGTCGTAGCACTCGGCGAGTCGGTTGCCCGTGTACGGACGGTTCTTCTTCTGGTCGTGCGTCGCGATGTTGCGGCGGCGCAGTTCCAGCGCGTCCATGCCGAGTGCGGCGGCGAGCGCATTGAGTCCGATCTCGAGCCCGACGGCTCCTTCGGCGTGGCCGGGCGCACGGAATGCGGCCATCGCCGCCGTGTTCACGAAGGCGAAGGTCTCGTGCGTGCGCACATTCGGGCAGGCGTAGAGCTCGTGATAGATCTCGCCGGGACCGCCCTCCCAGCCGCCGATGCCGAGCGGCACCTCGGCGGTCATCTCGATGGCCGTGATGCGGCCGTCGCGTGTGGCACCCATCTTCACGCGCTGCAGGCTGGACGGACGATTGCCCGTGTCCACTTGTTCGCCTGTGCGGTCGACCGCGCAGAGCACTGGGCGTCCGAGCCGCTTGGCGAAGAGCGCGGCGATGTAGGTGTGCGCGGCGGCGTAGTTCTTGGCGCCGAAACCGCCGCCCATGGCTTCGCAGATGACGCGGACGTTCGTGAGCGGGACGCCGAGCGCCTTCGCGACATTGTCGCGCACGCGGAAGATGCCCTGCGTGCTCTCGTAGACCGTGAGGTGATCGCCGTCCCATTCGCAGACGGCGCTGTGCGGTTCCAGCGCGGTGTGCAGGACGCAGGGCGTACGGACGTCGCGCTCGATGATGACGTCGGCCTGGGCGAATCCTGCGGCCACGTCGCCGCGGGCGCGGACGCGCGGCTCGTTGAAGAGCAGGTTGGTGGAGATGCCCGGGCGCACGGGCGCCGCGTCGGCCGCGGTGGCCTGCGCGACGGTCACGCTGTGGCGCGACTTCTCGACATCGACGACGACCAATGCCGCCGCGCGCTCGGCGATCTCCTGCGACTCGGCGCAGACGGCGGCGAGTGGTTGCCCGTGGTAGGTGATCTCCGGATTGAACAACCGCGTCTTCGGCGGGCAATCGGCGTGGAGCAGGACGTCGAGGACACCGGGGACCGCGCGTGCGGCCTCGACGTCGACCCGTGTCACACGCCCGCGGGCCACGCGGCTGCGCACGATGGCGACGTAGGCTTGCTGCGGTCGGCGGATGTCGGTGGTGTAGCCGGGACGTCCGGTGGCCTTGAGCGCGGCATCGACGCGGACGGCGCGCGCGCCGACATGCGTGAGCGCGGCGTCCTCGCCCCAGGGTTCGAGGTCGAAGGCCGGCAACTCGACGACGCGTTGCTCCGTGCGGCCTTCGACTTCGACGGTGGTGGTGATGAAACGCGCCTTGGGCTCAGCCATGCGAGGCCTCGCGCAGCATGCCGGCCGCGCGACGCACGGCGCGGACGATCTTCGGGTAGGTGCCGCAGCGACAGAGGTTGCCGCTCATGGCGGCGACGATCTCGTCGTCGGACGGGTCCGGATTGCCGGCGATCAGCGCGGCGGCGGCCATCAGCTGGCCCGGCGTGCAGAATCCACACTGCGCGGCGTCTTCGAGGGCGAAGGCTCGCTGGAGGGCATGCGGCGCGTCGACGCTGCCGAGCCCTTCGATGGTCCGGATCTCCTGGCCCTCGCAGCCCGCGGCGAGCGTGAGACAGGAGTAGACTGGCTGACCGTCCAGATGGACCGTGCAGGCGCCGCAGGCCCCGCGATCACAGACGCGCTTGGTACCCGTGAGGGCGAGCTCGTCGCGGAGCAGGTCCAGCAGGGTGGTGTGGCCGGCGGGCGAGACGTCCCGCGGCGTTCCGTTGAGAGTGATGCGCACAGCAGGGATTTAGGTGGGCGATAGGGCGCTGTCCAGCGATGTCCGGCTCCGGAAATCCGAGTGACATCCCCGCCTGTTCAGCCGTCCAGAGATGGTTATCTTCCCCCAGTCACCGCACGACCACCCACCGAGGACCCGCCCG
>PNKF01000039.1 GCA_013822285.1 Gemmatimonas sp. | reverse complement strand
GCCCATCACCAGGGCCACCGCGCGCCAGTTGCGCAGCGCGATCGCCAACACCAACGCCACCGCCGCAAAGGCAATCGCGCCGCGCAGCATCAAGTCGTTGAGCTGACGCTCCAGCTCCACCGACTCGTCCGCCGTCACCTTCCAGGTGATGCCAGGCGGCAACTCCGCCGTCACCTCACGCATCGCCGCGCGCACAGCCTTCGCCGTCTTGATGGCGTCCGCACCTGCTTCTCGCGTGACCGTCAGCGCCAAGGCCGTATTGCCATTCACACGGAAGAACTGCCCGCGCGTATCCTCTTCTGGCCGCACCTCGGCCAGATCGCCCAAGCGGAAGACGCGCCCACCACGCCCGCGAATCGGCAAGTCGTTCAGCTCTTCCAAGGCGTTCGGTTGGTCGCGCAGCACCACTTCGCGCCGACTCGCGCCCAAACGCTCCGTGCCCAGCGAGGCCACCACGCGGCTCTCGCGCACCGCCGTCGACAGCGCCTGCGGATCCACGCCGACCTGTCGCAGCAGCAGCGGATCGTAACTCACGCTGGCGCCGAATTCCGTGCCGCCCTGCACACTCACCGCACTCACGCCGCCCACCGCGCTGAGGCGCGGGTTCAACACTTCGTCGGCGATGCGCTGCAGGGCGCCAGGGGTGTACGGACCATTCAAGAGCACGCGAAGCAGCGGCGGCTCCTGCAGCGCCTCGGGCACGAGGTTCCCCACCACCGGCTGCGTCACGCCCAGCGGGAACTCGCCACGCAACAATTCCAAGCGCTCGAGGATCGCCAGGCGCGTCATCTGCACGTTCGCCTTCGGATCCAACTCCACCGTGATGCGCGACACACCGTCGCGCGATTCACTGTTGGTGCGGCGCACTCCGCGCACCGCCTGCGCCGCGGCTTCCACCGGCGACGAGATGTACATCTCCACCAATTCCGCCGACACGCCCTGCCAGCTTGAGCTGATCTGCAGCCGCGGCAGCTCCACCGTCGTACGCGTTGCCAAGGCGAGCCGCGTGAACGACACCGCCCCGCCAAGGCAGATGGCTACCGCCGCCGCCCACACGACGGCCGGACGCGTGACCGCCGCACGGATCACGCCTGCCTACCCTCGGCCACCAACTCGTCCACCGCCGCCCGCTGCGCGCGCCGCTCCTGCCAGCCCTCGAGCTGCGCATAGGCCACCGGCAACAAGAAGAAGGTCACGACCTGCGCGCTGATCGCGCCGCCGATCACCGCCGAAGCCAGCGGCTGATACAGCGCACCGCCCGAGCCCCAGCCGAACACCAGCGGCAGCACGCCGAAGATCGTCGTCAGCGAGGTCATCGTGATCGCGCGCAGGCGCTGGCGACCACCGAGCAGCACGGCGTCGTGGATCGAATGGCCTTGCTCACGGAAACGCCTGATCGCGTCGAGCTTCACCACCGCTTCGTTGTCGGCCATGCCGATCATCACGACGATGCCGATCAACGACACTGCGTTGATGCTCTGCCCCGTCATCCACAGCAGCACGAATCCGCCGGCGGCCGCCAGCGGCACCGTGATCATCACCACCAGCGGGATCGTGAACGACGCGAACTCGCCCGCGAGCACCAGGAACACGAGCGCCACCGAGAGGATCGCCACCAGCGCCAGCTGCTCCGTGGTCCGCTGCTGCTCCACGTCGGCGCCGGTCACGGCCCAGGTGAGGCCCGCCGGCGGCGAGAGCTGCGCGAGCTGCGACTGCACATCATCGCTGGCCTTCGCCGTACCGCCTGCTTCGATGAGCCCCTCGACGATGCTCACCGGCCGCTGATTCACGCGCACCACTTCGATCGGTGCGCGCACTTCGCGCCAGGTCACCAACTGACTCAAGGGAATGCCGTTCACCGGCGTGGCCAACGCGACCTGCAGGTCTTCGTTCGCATTGCCGGCAAACCGCACACGGATCGGCGTGCGACGGTCTGTCTCTCGCAACTCGCTCGCGCCCACGCCACCCAATCCACCCTGCAGCGCGCGCTGCACCGTCTGCACGGGAATCCCGCGCTCGGCCAGCCGCTCGCGCTCCAGCTGCACTTCGATCTGCGGCTGCGTGGTGCTGTAGGCATCGCGCACGTCGCTCAACGTCGGCAGCGCCGCGAGCCGACGACGCACCGAGTCGGCCCAAGCCTGTGACTCCGCCAAGGTCCGTGCGCTGACTTCCACGCGCACCAGTCGGCCTTCGCGCCCGATCAACGAGCCGAACTCGCTCTGTCCCGCCAAGTCCAGCGCCAGCAGGCCGCCTTCGGCCAAGTCCGGCACCGCATCACGCAGTTGCTGCGCGAATGCGGCGGCATCGACGCCGTCGGGAATCGGCACCAGCAACTGTGCCGTTGCCGAAGTGCCGGGCTCAGCGCCAGACAACACTTCTTCGTCCGTCGCGATGCCCACACGCGAGTAGATGCCGTTCGAGCCGAGCCGCTTGCCGGCGGCCTCGATGCGGGCGGCTTGGCGGGTGGTCTCGTCGATCGCCGTGCCTTCGGGCAGCTGCAACGCCGCGACGACGATGCCTTCGTCCACCTGCGGCAGGATCTCCTTCGGCAGCTTCCAGAAGGAGACGACCATCACGGCGACGATGCCCAGACCAAGCCCGAGCATCGCCAGCGGATTCCGCAGCGACCACTCCATGCCGTGTTCGTACACGTTCGCACAGCGCTCGCCGAAGGCCATCAGCTTCGCTTCCGTCGGCCCCGGCACGCGGTCGGCCTTCTCCCGCGCGCGCGCGGCGAACTTCCGCCGGCCGACGATCATCACCGGCATCAGCGTAAGCGCAAGGATCAGCGAGCCGCCCACCGACAGCACCACCGCCAACGAGAGGTCGCGGAACAGCGCTGCCGCGAGACCCTTCACGAAGATGATCGGTCCGAACACCAGCAACGTGGTCAGCGTGCCGGCGAACAGCGGCCCCGCCACCTCGTCCGTCGCGACGATCGCCGCTTCGTCCAACGGCAAGTCCGTCTCCGCCATCGTGCGGCTCGTCGCATCCGCCACGACGATCGCGTTGTCCACCAGCAAGCCCACGCCCAGCGCGAGGCCGCCCAGCGAGAGCACGTTCACCGTCACGTCGAACAACTGCAGGAAGACCAGCGCCATCATCACCGAGAGCGGTAGGATCACCGCGATGGCGATGCTCGACTTCCAGTGCCGCAGGAACACGAGGATCATCAACAGCGAGAGCACGCCGCCGATGACGATCTCCTGGCCGAGGTTGGAGAGCGCGTCGACGACGAAGTCGGCTTGTGCCGCTACGACGTGCATGCGGATGTCGGGGAACTCCGTCTGCAGCTGCTCGATCACCCCGCGCATGTCGTCGGTGACCTTCACGGTGTTCGAACCCGCATCCTTATAGACGACGAGGCCCACCGCCGCGCCGCCGTCCAAACGCGTCAGCGTGCGCGGCTCGGCCAGCGTGCTCGTGATCGTCGCGATGTCGCGCAGGCGCAGGTTCGCGCTCGCCGGCCCCACGGGCGTCTCGGCGATCTCGTCGAGCTGCCGGAACTCAGTCAGCGCGCGCACCGAGAATCGGAACTGCCCGCGGCGGATCGTGCCGCCCGCGCCGTTCGCGTTGGCACTCTGCACCGCCGTCGCGACGTCGTTCGTCGAGATGCCCAGCGCACGCATGCGCTCCGGATCCACCTCGATGCGGATCTCGTCCTCTGGAGCACCGACCACGGCCACGCTGGCCACGCCGCCGATCTGTTCGAGGCGACGCGCATGCACGTCTTCGGCCGTACGACCCAAGAGTCGGAGGTCATTGAGGCCGGTGAGACCGATGACGGCGATCGGACGCTCACCAGGATCGCTGGTGAGCAGCGTCGGGCGCGCCGCACCCTCAGGCAGTCGCGCGCGTGCTTGGTCCAAGCGCTCGCGCACCGTGAGGATGGTCGTGGGCATGTCCGTGCCCCACTGGAAGCGCAGCGTCGTCACGGCCTCGCCGTTGCGACTCACCGAACGCAACTCCACCAACCCAGGCGTTGCCGCCACCGCCGCTTCGATCGGTTCCGCCACGAAGCGCGAGATTTCTTCGGCCGCCGCGCCCGTGTACGTGGTGCGTACGGTCAGCACCGGCAGCGTCACGTCCGGCAGCAGCGTGACCGGGAGCCGCGTCAGCGAGACACTGCCCAGCAGGACGATCGCCAAGGTCGCGGCCACCGTCGTCACCGGACGACGGACGGCGAATGCAGAGAGCGACATCGGGCCGCCGGGTTAGTTGCGCTCGCGCGCCGCGACGGCGCGCACCGGCGCGTCGTGCGTCAGCGTGAGATGCCCTTCGATGATGACGCGGTCGCCGGGATTCACCGGAATGATGCCGCTGGTGGAATCCGGGAGGATCTCCGTCAGCTGGCCATTGCTGCGGCCCGGCTGCACGTAGGTCCACTGCGCGCGGCCGTCCTTCACGATGAACACCAACGGACGTCCGTCACGCTCGATGATCGCGCGCGCCGGGACGAGGCGACGCCCCGTGAGGCGCTGCGCCTCGAGCCGCACGTCGGCGTACATGCCCGGGCGCAGCGTGCTGTTGCCCGACGCCCGCACGAAGGCGCGGCCCGCACGCGTCGTGCTGTCCACCATCGGCAACACCGCCGCCACACGACCGCTGATCACCTGCCCCGGCATCGCCGCCGAGGAAATCACAGCCTCACCGCCGACGCGGATCAGCGGCAAGTCATGTTCCAGCACCGCGGCCTCGACGCGCAGGTTGTTGAGGTCCACGAGGAATCCCAATTCCTGCCCTGCGTTCACGCGATCGCCGACCACCGTCGTGATGCGGTCAATCGTCCCATCGAAGGGCGCGTAAATCGTCGAACGCTCACGGGCCAACTTGGCGCGGTCGAGGCGCACACGCGCCGCGGCCAGGCCTGAGCGAATCACGAAGGCGTCGAGCCGCACCTGGGTCGGCATCACGCCCGTCGCGGCGGAGTCAGGGCGATAGAGATCCTGATACTGCTGCTCGGCGACCTTGAGCGCGACCTCCGCTTCGGCGAGATCGATCTCGAAAGGCCGTGCGTCGAGCTCGACCAGCGCCTGCCCACGTCGCACGCGCTCGCCCGGCCGCGTCAGCACGCGGCTCACCGTGCCCGCCACCTCCGTGCGGATGCGACCCTCGGCTTCGGAGCGCACCTGGCCCGTTGTATTGATCGAGAGCACGAGGTCGCCATCCGACGCGTCCGCCACGACCACGGGCAGCGACACCGTCGCGCCGCCCGAAGTGCCTCCGGAATCGGTCGCGGCTGCAGTCGAGTCAGCCGTCGCCGTGGCGGCATCGCCACCGGCAGCGGACTTGAGCTTGTCGCAGGCCGCGAGCGTCGTGGCAGCGAGGAGGAGTGCGAGAGGACGGCGCATCGACATCTGGGAGATGGTTCGTGGGAAGGTGTCCTGCGTTTGACCCTCTACGGAAGCCTTTGGTTGCCCGTGTCAGCGCAATCGTTCAGCGCAGGACGCGCATCCGGGCAATGACGAGACCGCCAGACTCCTCGTCGTCGATCGGGACCAGCAGCTCGCCATTCGGCAGCAGGCCGACCGGCAGGTGATACCCGCGAACGGTGCCGGCGTAGGCACCATCGGAGCCGAAGACGTCGAGCACGGCGGGCTTTTCGTTGCGCACGGAGCGCTGCACCCACATGCTGCCGTCGGAGAGCAGCACCACGCCAAACGCGAACGGCATCGTGCCCTCGAGCGTCGGCCCCGCCATCAGTTCGCTCAGCGGAATCGTGCACTCGGCGCCCGGGATCTGCAGCTTGAGCCCATCGGGGAACTGTCGCCGCAGATCGTCGATCGTCGGTGAGCGCGTCGGCAGGTCGCGCCGCACCGATGCGAGCAGGCGGTTGCCTTCGTAGAGCGCCAGCTCGTAGTTCGGTCCCGCATACACCAAGGCACGCGCACCTTCAGCATCCCAGTGAATGCTGCGAGCAAAGAAGTTCGGCTGTGTCAGCGTCACGCGCCCTCCGCAGCCCGTGAGCATGCGTGGATTCTTCGGGACGGGTTCGTACAGGCGTGCCAACACGGTCTCGCCCGTCGTGTCGCCGCGCAGCACCGCGATGTTGCCGGTCGAGTCGTAGCTGCTGACCATCTGCCACAGGCCGCCGGTGCGGAAGGCCACGCGCATCACGCCTTCGAACCCACCGCGCAGCGGAATGTCGGCGATTGGCTCGAGATCCGGCCCCCATCGCACCAGCGCGTTGCGGCCCGGGTCGAGCACCGCGATCGAATCGCCCTGCTGCAGGAGCTGGAAGGGCAGCTCCATCTCGCCCGGCGCCCCGCCCTTGCGGCCGACGTTGCGCTCGAAGCGACCATCGCGACCGAAGCGTCGGATCGCCGGCTCACGTTCGAACACATATGTGCGCCCGGCGCGATCGGTAATGACGTACTGCGGGCTCACGCCCGTGAACAACCAGGGTTCCCCCAGCGAGTCCGAGAGCACCCCGATTGTATCGAAGCGCCAAGGCAAGACCGTATCCCGCCCCGTGCTCGTCACGATGCGCACACCGGCTGAATCCGCGCGCACCACATTGGCTTGCTGCACCTGCTCTCGTCCACAGGCCATCAACGCAAGCATGGCGGCGCCGAGCACCGCATTCACAGTCAGTCGCATCGCCCCTATTTGCCCCTTGGGTCGCCGAGCGTCAACACGCTTCACCAAACCCTAATGAAAGCGGGGGTGAGCCTCGTGGCCCACCCCCGACCGTTCACCCTCCACCCTCCACCTTTCACCCTTCACCCTTCCCCGCCCTACTCAGTTCCCGCGCAGCGGAATCTCCGTCGCCGCGTGGCGACGCAGGTACACGAGGTCGTCCGCGTCCTTACGCGTCGTGTAGATCGTGTTCGCTCCGAAGCCCGCGAGCGTTACGCCATCCTCGAGTCGCACCTGGAAGGCGACGCTGCCCTGCGCGTTAATCACGTCGTACAAGGTGCCGCGGGCCTGCGCGTTCTCGGTGCGGCGCACCCAGAGCTCGCCGTTGGGGCGCGCCCAGACGCTGGCCTGGCCCGAACGGAACGGCGGCTTCACCTCCGGCCAATCCGTGAGCGGCTCGAGCGGCGGGGCGTTCGCGCCCGGCCCCATCTGCGCGCTGCGCGACATCTGACCGTTGTTGTTCGTCACCATGATGCTCATCTGGTTGGCGCGCGCGGCGTTGCGCAGCCCTTCTTCGTAGCGGATCTCCGCCGCGTTCATGCGCACCGGCGTGTAGGCGATGCGCGGACCCGAGCGCTTCGTGCCGTCGGGCGCGATGAACTCGATCTGATACGTCTTAGCGCGCGCGACGGCCACGCGCCCATCGGGGAACACCGCCCATTCGTCGCGCGGCGCCAACGGGTTCGCCCCGCCGATCATCACCCGCTGGTTATTGCCGCCGCCGCTGACCTGCGTGTTCGACTTCGGCAGCACGATGTAGGTCAGCGTATCCATGCGACGCGTGGCGCGGTCCATGCGGATCAGGGGCACCGAGTCGGCGATGATCGGACCTTCAGGTCCCGGCGTAATCGGGCTGCCTTCGCCGTAGAGCCGGCCGCGGGCATCCGATGCGCGCGGCGAGAAGCCCAGCCCACCGAGCGTGATCTGCGGGCCACCCTGCGGCCGCCCCTGTCCCGGCGGAGGCGTCTGCGGGCGCCGCGGCGCCTCGTCTTCCAGCCGGAACGTGTTGATTGGCTTCGCATCCGGCCCGATGATCAGGTAGCGCGAGTTCAGCGGGTCGAACAGCAGCGTCGTGTCACCCGGCGCCGTGTAGAGACGCATCGGGAGTCCGAACTCCTGCGGGCCGCTGCCTTCTCGGCCGATGCTCGACGACGAGCCGGAGCGGAAGTCGATCACGCTCACGACCTTGTCGCGCGGGTCGGCCACGATCACCCGACCATCGCGCAGTTCGCGGATGCCGCCGATCTGGCTGAACGGCTCTTCGAACTCCGCCTGCGGCGCGGGCAGCGTACGCGGCGCCTGCTGTGCGCCCAGCGGCAGGGCGACGGCGAGCAATGCCAACGGAACGACTCGAATCTGCTTCACGGGAATTCTCTCGGAATCGGGGGTTCGCCCTGCCCGGAAAACACGACGACCGGCGGGACATGAAATCTGTCACCGCCGGCCGCCGCTAGGGTTTCCGAGGGCCCCACGCCCTCGGCGTCCCACCCTGCTACCAGTACGGACGCCGTTTCGGAAACGTTGGGAGTGTCATCACCACGCACCGGGCGGGAAGTCACTCGGGCAATGGATGTCGCTTGACCCGCTGCAGCTCGTCCGCATCGGGCCACGCGACGAAGACCGCCTCACGCCCGAATCCGATGACTCGGCCGCCAACTGCAACCGACACCGCCATCAGGTAGCGACCATCTCGGTCGAACAGGTCGTAGCGAGTCCCGCCCGTGTCGCGCGGCGCCGAGCGTACGGCGACCCAAGCGCGATCCTGCCAGTCGATCCGGATCTCATCGCTGCGCAGCAGCGGCCAATTCGCCGGCAATGGATCCGGCAGCGCCGGTGGCGGCCGACCGCCGGAGGTGGCGCCCGCCTGGCCACTCATCGGATTCATCGGCATCATCCGCAACACCTCAGCCCGCGCGCGATTGAGCGAATCACGCGTCAGCTCCGCATCCTCGCGTGTCAGTGGCAGAAACGGTGTCGGCCCACGTCCTACGCGCGTCACACGACCATCGGGTTCGATCAACTCGATGCCGTAGTCGCGCCCCCGCACCACCATCACGCGTCCGTCGCGGAACACGCCCCACGCGTCGATCGGATCGAACGCGTCGAGGCGCGGCGCCGCGTTGCGCGACGTGAAGTCAATCGGACGCATCCCGACCCGCGCGAGCGTGTCCGTCCTCCCAGTCGCTCGGCGCCAGATGATCACGCTGGCCGAATCGTCCACGTGGAAGGTCGGCGCAAAGCTCATGGCACGGGCGCTGCCGTACCAGTCTCCCGTCGCGCTGATCGCCCGTACCCAGCCGTTGCCGATGGCGTCGGCTGCCGAGCTGGAGATCGGACTACGCTGCTCGCGGACCGGGCGCGCCTCGGAATCCAGCACGATCGCCTTTGATCCCGGTCGATCCATCACCCACAGCGAGTCGCCCGGCCCGAGCACGATGCCTTGGGCCACTCGATACTCCATCGGCCCGGCGCCCTTCGTGGACAACAGCGCCGCGTCGCCGACGCCACGCTCCACCCGATACAGCCCGTTCTCGACGCGGTCGTACATCACCAGCGATCCATCGGCGGCCTCGGCGAGCCAGCGCGGCATCGAGAGGGGCGTCGCAATGGAATCCACGGCGGAGGCGAGCGCCACGGGGTCCGGAATCGCCGGGCGCTCGACTGGGACGCAGGCGAGAAGGCCGCACAGGCACAACGACACCGCCGGCGCGACTTTCCTCAAGCCGAGAGACCTGCCTCAGCCAGCACGCGCGTCAACAAGTCGTCGACGCCAAGGTGGAGGGACCAGCGTCGGAGTTCGCTGACGTTCAAACGTTGTCCTTGGAGAGCCACGATTGCGCGCACATCGCGCCATTGCCTCTCAGAAATTTCACCGCCTCGCCGATACCATTCTAACTTTCGCAACAACGTGTGCTCCGCAGTGTCGATACGAAGCGTAGCCGTGAGCGGAGGCGGCGCACTTATCTCAAGCGCCGTTTCAAGTCTCCGCAACTCAAACGGGTCAGCGCCCGCGACGAAGACATCGACCTTGATTGTGCTGGCGACGTGGACCACGTTGAACGACGCGCCTGCACACACCGCGTCGAGAGCCACCGTAGGATCGATGTAGTACGCATCGCCGAGAGCCGCGACGACCGCAGCTACCTGAGCCTCCAAGAGGTCCGCAACAACGTCAACATCGAGCGTTGAGCGCGGCTCGCCATGCAACGAGCTGGCAATGGACCCACCGATGACATACCGGACACCGACTCGCTCCAAACGCCGCGTGACATCCACGGCCACCGCGAACAGGTCGGTCCCGAGATCAGGGCTCACGTACGCCGACCGCGTACACGCGCTCCGCCAAGCCATCACCGAGATGCACCCGAGCGATGGCAAACTGGATCTCCACATCGCTCAGATGGGGATGCCGACGACGCCAGCCCTCGCGTTCGAGCCACCGCACCGAGGCCGTCAGCGTGGCCACCGCTGCGAGCTTCTCGGTCGGCGACATCCGGCGCCACGCCTCGAACTGAAGGGCGGCAGCGGCTTCGCTGGTATCCGGCGACAAGGATTGCATCGTGCCTGTGAATCTGCCGTTTTGCTTCCCGCTCCGCCACCGTCAGCGGCCAGCCCCTACGGCAACGGATGCCGCCTGATCACCAGCAGGTCATCGGCATCCCGCAGCGCCGTATACATCCCGCTCGCGCCGAAGCCCAGCAGCTGCACCCGCGGCGGCAACTTGATCGCATCGACGATCGCGCCGTCCGCATTCAGCAGGTCGTAGCGCTGCCCCGGCGTGCGATCGATCACCGGCACCCAGGCGCGATTCCGTGGATCCACCAACACGCGGTCCCCCGTGAACGGCGGCTTCTCCGTCTGCCAAGGCTCCGGCGGCACGAGCTCGAAGCGCGGCATCTGCGTGCCCGCCGGCACCATGCCGGCCGACTGCCGCAATCCTTCGTCGAGGGCCTTCTGCACGGAGTCCATCATCGTCTTCTTGTCCGCTTCCGTCACGGGCAGCCGCGGATACGGCAGCGCCGCCGCGCGACGACGCTGGCCGTTCGGCAATACGATCTCGGGCACATAGCCATTGGCGCGCAGCAGCATCACGCGACCATCGGGGAAGACGCCCCAGATGTCGTACTTGGGATACCCCGGCACCTGCATGCGGATGACCTGTGCCGACATCTGCGGCGCGCGCACGATGTTGTAGAACTTGATCAGCGAGTCCGCCTTCGCCGTGCGCGGATCGGTGCGCACCACCACCACGGAGTCACCGAACGAGAGGCGACCGCCCTCGAAGGTCATGTCGCGGCCTTCGCCATACCAGCGCCCCTGCGCGTCCACCGTGCGCGTGAACGGTGTGCGCATCAGCGCCATCGGGTCGCCCGCCCCGGCCATCGGCTGCGTGCGCCGCGCGCGCCCGCTGGGGTCGAGCACGAGGATGCGCTGCTGCATGAGGTCCAACAGCTGCACCGAGTCGCCGACGCCGCGCCACATCGCCATCACGCTGCGATACTCCAGCGGCCCCGAGCCATCGCGCGCGGCCTCGCGCTGCTCCTGCGTGCTGAAGCTCGTCACGACGAGGCGCTTCTCGCGCGAGTCGTGCACGACGATGTCGCCGTTCTTGAGCTCCACCAGTTGCAGCGGGCCGCTGAACGGTTCCTCCAGCTCGGCGTTGGGCGCCGGCAGCGGCCGCGCGGCACGGGGTTGCTGGGCGCTCAGCGGCACGGCCGCGAGCAGGGCGATGATCAGGACGTTGCGCATAGCGAATACTACGCGCGCCTATCCCGCTTTGTGCCGCAGCCACGGAACGACCATGCCACAGAGGCACGGAGGCACCGAGCCGTGCGTGCCGCGCGAGAGGTGCCGAGCGCAGGCCAAGAAGTCGTTTGGGGGTCCAAACCGAAGCATCGGTTCGAACCCCCAAAGCAAACGCCCAACGAGCGCAATCCTCAGTGCCTCTGCGCCTCTGTGGCCAGCAGTTCGAGTTTACTCTCCCGCCGAGAGCTCGATCTGCTCGCCCGGCCCGCCGTCCTCACCGCCCTCGGCGCCGTCTTCCTTATCGTCGGAGACCACGCGGGCCACGGCCGCCACCACGTCGCCCAGCTCGAGGTCCTTGAGCTTCACGCCCTGCGCCACACGGCCCGTCTCGCGGATCTGGTTCACCGCACAGCGCAGCGACTGCCCACCGCGCGTGATCAGCATCAGGCCGTCCTCCGGCAGCACCTCGAGCAAGCCGACCACGTCGCCGGTCCGCTCCGTGCGCTTCACCGTCAGGATGCCCTTGCCGCCGCGGCCCTGCACGCGGTACTCGTCGACGTTCGTGAGCTTGCCCATCGCCAGCGAGGTCACCACCAGCAGCGAGGCCTCGCGCTTCACGACCACCATACCCACCACGCGGTCGCCTTCGCCGAGCGCGATGCCGCGCACGCCGGTCGTGTCGCGACCCATCGGCCGTGCTTCCTGCTCGTGGAAGCGGATGCTCAGCCCGTGACGCGTCACCAACACCACGTCGTTCGTGCCCGAGGTGATCTGCACGTCGATCAGCTCGTCACCGTCCTCGAGCTTAATGCCCTTGATGCCCGTCGAGCGGACGTTGCTGTACTCGGAGAGCGCGGTCTTCTTCACCGTGCCGTCCTTCGTGCAGAACATCAGGAATTCGTTGTCGGTAAACTCCTTCACCGGCACGATCGCCTTCACCGTCGTGTCCGGCGACACGTTGATGAGGTTCACGATCGGTTTGCCCTTCGCCGCGCGCGCGCCCTCGGGGATCTCGTGCACCTTCAGCCAGAAGCAGCGCCCGTCGTGCGTGAACACGAGCAGGTAGTCGTGCGTCTGCGCCACGAAGAGATGCTCCACGAAGTCATCCGTGCGCAGCTCCGTGCCCTTCGTGCCCACGCCGCCGCGCCGCTGCTTGCGGTACGTCGAGATGTTCGTGCGCTTGATGTAGCCGGCGTGCGAGATGGTCACGACCATCTCCTCGTTCGCGATGAGGTCCTCGATCGAGAACTCGCCCTCGTCGCTGACGATCTCCGTGCGACGCTCGTCGCCGTAGGTCTGGACCAGCGCAGCGAGCTCGTCCTTCATCACGCCCATGCGCTTTTCCTTGCTCGCGAGCAGCGACTCCAGCTCCTTGATCTGCCCACGCACTTCCGCCAGCTCCTCCTCCAGCTTCTCGATCTCCAGGCCGGTCAGCTTGGCGAGGCGCATGTTCAGCACGGCCTCGGCCTGACGCTCGCTGAGCTTGAAGCGCCGCTGCAGCTGCTCGCTGGCCTGCGGCGTGTCCTCGGCCGCACGGATGACCTTGATCACTTCGTCGATGTTGTCGACGCAGATCTTCAGGCCTTCGAGGATGTGCTCGCGTTCCTTCGCCTTGTCGAGGTCGAACTGCGTGCGGCGGATGATGACTTCGTGGCGGTGCGCGATGTAGTGCTGCAGCACCTCGCGCAGCGGCATCACCTTCGGCACGAGGCGGCGCGTCACCGGGTCCGGCACCAGCGCCAGCATGATCACGCCGAAGGTGCTCTGCATCGAGGTGTGCTTGTACAGCTGGTTCAGCACCACCTTCGGGATCGCATCG